>NZ_JBMDJC010000028.1:0-59699 GCF_057808995.1 Acidovorax sp. FG60 | reverse complement strand
TGAGCCGCACCGCCGACCATCTGTTCTGGATGTCCCGCTACACCGAGCGGGCTGAGAACACAGCCAGAATGCTCAATGTGAGCTACGAGACCTCCCTGTTGCCCCAGGCTGCCGATGTGGCGCAGAAAGGCAGGGAGGGCCTGCTGTCCATCAGCGAGCTGATTCCTGCCTACACCGCCAAGCATGGCGAAGTGACGCCCGCCAACGTGCTGGAGTTCATGGTGCACGATGGCAACAACCCGTCGTCCATCCTGTCGTGCCTGCGTGCCGCGCGCGAGAACGCGCGGGCCGTGCGCGGTGCGTTGACCACCGAGGTGTGGGAAACGCAGAACCAGACCTGGCTGGAGCTGCACCGCCAGCTGGAGGGTGGCGCCTTTGAGCGCGACCCAGGCCAGTTCTTTGAATGGGTGAAGTACCGCTCGCACCTGTCGCGCGGTGTGGTGCTGGGCACCATGCTGCAGGACGAGGCGTTTCACTTTTTGCGCATGGGCACCTTCCTGGAGCGCGCGGACAACACCGCGCGCCTGCTGGATGTGAAGTTCCACGCCGTGAAGAATGACTTTTTTGGCCGCCCCAGCGACCGCAACCAGGAAAGCGACTTCTACCACTGGAGCGCCATCTTGCGCAGCGTGTCGGCGTTCGAGGTGTACCGCAAGGTCTACCGCGATGTGATCACGCCGGGGCGCGTGGCCGACCTGCTGATCCTGAGCCGCGATATGCCCCGATCGCTGCACGCCTGCCTGCGCGAGGTGGTGGACAACCTGGCCGTGCTGGCCAATGGGCAGTCCGCCGAAACCAGCCGCAGGGCAGGGCGCTTGCTGGCCGACCTGCAGTACGGTCGCATCGACGAGATCCTGGCGACCGGGCTGCACGCGTTCCTCACGCAGTTCCTGGACCGGGTCAACGACCTGGGTGGCGGCATCAGCCGCGATTTTCTGGTGACGTCCGGCGATTGAAAACCAGCATGGCGGCGCCATGCAAGGCCAGCCCCGCTGCGTAGGGAAGGAGTGGTGCCCAGGGAGAGCCCAACCAGGCTCTTGCCTGCGCGCCACGCAGCCAGTCGGGCATCACTGCACCCCAAGAGGCGTGCAGGCTCGTCTGCAGAAACCCATAGGTCGTAAGCCCCAGACCTGCAGTCGCACCCAGAGCGATGCCGTAGGCCACCGGCAGCTTGCGGCGACCCGCCATGGCCATGAAGGCTGCACTGAAGAAAACCCCCAAGAACATGGTGGCCAGCCAGGCCACAGGCCACCATCCCGCATCACCCCTTCCAGACCGAGCCGCCAGCAAAGCATTGAAACCACCGATGACGCCCAGCGTTAGCAGGGGTAACAGAAAATTGCGATACCGTGCGCTCAGCCGTGCCGAATACGCATTTGGGGTTGGCGATGTTTGGGGCGTGGTAGCGCGCATTGCCAGTCATTCTTGCGCGTTGCGCCGCTGGTCGCGCAGCATGAAGAGGTAAAGGCTCTCGACCTTCTCACGTGCCCAGGGGGTTTTGCGCAAAAACTTGAGGCTGGAGCCCACGCTGGGGTCGATCTGAAAGCAGCGGATGGGGATCTGTCGGCCCAGCTCGTCCCAGCCAAAATAGTCTGCCAGGCCCACTACCATGGCTTCCAGCGTTACGCCGTGCAGGGGGTTGCGGGGCTGTTTGGCAGAAGCTGCTGGAGGTGTGGGCTCAGCAGCTTGCGCGGTGTGGCCGCCCTCGGTGGTGCGCGCGTCAGGGGTGGGGGTGGACTCGGTAGCGTTCATGGGCCCAAGCATAAAGGCCCCTGCCCGCCTTTGTGGAATGCCTTCACTGCGTGCGTTGCAGGTGGGTCTCGCGCTGAAACAGCTCGGCCGCCCAGTCCACAAACGCACGCACCTTGGCGCTCAGGTGGCGGTTGGGTGGATACACCACGTACACAGGCAGTGGCGGCTGGGTCCACTCGGGCATCAGCCGCACCAGGGCGCCATTTTGCAGGTGTTGTTGCGCCTGGTAGCTGGTGATCTGCCCGATACCCAGCCCCGCCAGCACGGACGTCACATAGGCATTGGCTTCATTCACGCTCAACTGGTAGGGACCCGTGATGTCGATGGATTCGGAGCCCTTGACGAACTCCAGCGGGTAGTGCCGGCCGCTTTGCGGAGAAAAATAGATCACGCTGGCGTGTTTTTCCTCAATCTCCAGCGGATGGGTGGGCGTGCCCTTGCGCGCCAGATAGTCGGGCGATGCCACCGTGATGAACTCCAGGTTGCCCACCCGCCGCGCCACCAGCGACTGGTCGCTGAGCTCGCCACCGCGAATCACGCAGTCCACGTTGTCTCCGATCAGGTCCACGATGCGGTCGCTCACCCCCAGGTCCACCTGGATGTCCGGGTACCGCGCATGAAACTCTGCCAGGTTCGGAATGATGAGCAGCTGTGCCACCGACGTGCCGACATCGATGCGCAGGCGACCGCGCGGATTGGCGCGTGCATTGGTCATGCTGGCCTCAATGTCATCCAGGTCGGTCAGCAGCCGGACGGTGCGGTCGTAGTAGGCGGCGCCGTCGGGCGTCACTGTCACGCGCCGCGTGGTGCGGTTGAGCAGCTTTACGCGCAGACGCTCCTCCAGCGCCTGCACATGCTTGGTCACGGTGGCTTTGGGCAGCGATAGCGAATCCGCTGCCCGGGTAAACGTGCCGGCCTCCACCACCCGCACGAATATGCGCATGGCCTGTATTTGGTCCATGGCTTCTCCTTGAATCTGGAACGTCAGCACCCACCAGTGGGTGCTGCGGAATTCTCACACGGGCACTGTCATTTGATTGTTGAGCTTTTGGAAACAGTGCGGTGGTGTTTGACCTGTTTATCTGAAAGGCCCGAGCCACTACATTTCATCCATCGTCAATCCAATGGGTACATGCCATGCAGCCCGACCAGCCGTCCTCGCTATCTTCCACATTGCCACCCGTTGCCAAACCCACCGAAGGGGGCAAGGCCGCCTCCGTGTGCTCCGACTCCACTATTGAAGTGACCAAGGGGCAGGATGTGGCCGTGCGCATGTATGGGCGCAAGAAGACGGGCCAGGCGTCGCCGGTGGTGGTGCATTTTCATGGAGGCGCATTTACCTCGGGGGGGCTGGACAACGGCTGCACCGTGGCCTCGCTGCTGGAAGGTGTGGGGGCCGTTGTGGTGTCGGTGGCGTACCCGCTCACCCCGTTCCCGCAGCCGGTGGACACGGGCTATGACGTGCTCAAGTGGGTGCACCGCAACCGCACCAAGCTCGGCGGGCAAGGTGCACTGGTCTACCTGGCGGGTGAAGAAGCGGGCGGCAATCTGGCTGCGGCTGTGGGGCTGATGGCGCGCGACCAGTCGCACCCGCCGCTGGCCGGGCAGATCCTGCTCTCGCCCATGCTGGACCCGTGTGTGGGCACAGCCTCGCTGCGCGAAGCCACGGGCAATGCCACTGGCTGCAAATGGGCCGAAGGCTGGCGCAATTTTCTGCGTTGCCCGCGCGATGCCGAGCACCCCTATGCGGTGCCTGCCGCAGCACACCGTCTGGCCGGCTTGCCGCCTACGCTGGTGCTGGTGGGCGACACCGACCCCATGCACGATGAGGCACTGGCCTATGCCGCCCGGCTGGAGGCGGCGGGCCTGCAGGTGACCCGCCATGTTTTCTCGAAAACGGCGCAGTGGCCCGATGCCTTGCTGCAAACCGGCCCCCACGAATGCCCTTGCGCAACCGGTGCGCAGGAACAGTTCCGCCTGTTCTTTGAAGCCACCCGATGTCCGGTGCCTTCCTGAGACCCTGAACCCGGCAAGGCTGTCTCCAGAAAGTCATTGACCTCAACTTTGGTTGAGGTTTGATACTGCGGCCTTACCGCCAACCACCTGGTTATCAACGCTGATTTTTCTGGCCCGCACGTGCCGGAGGGAGAAGCTTTGCCCACGTATTTCTGCACGCCGGGCCCATCAGGGCGCAGACGGCGGGCAGGTGCCATTGATGTCAACGATACATACGGAGGAAATCACACCATGAACAACCCGTTGGGCGACTTGCCTGTCTGCAGCCACGGCTGTCACAACACACAGTGTTGCCGCGTCTTCTGACGTCGGTTCTCAGTGTCCCGGCGGTGTGCTGCCGGGGCCTTGACTTTGCCACGGTGTCATTGCCGAGACTGCCCATCTGCCCACGGTTGTGACACCTTTTTTGATTCTTGTCGGCACAACGCCACCTACCGGGGCGCGGCAGAAAACCTCCACTGGCTCGCTCCACAAGGGCGGCCTTAACGATTGAAACGACCATGAACTCCAATCCTCTCTCCAAGAGCCGCCCGCTGGGCCTGGCCACCCTTGCCACTGCTGTGACGGCCACCGTGGCCGCCATCATCCTTGTGTTCCAGGCGCCCGCCGCCCAGGCCGATGGCACCCCTGCTGCGCCCCCGGCCATGCCGGTGTCGGTGGCGGCCGTGCTCCAAAAAGACATCGCCCTGTGGGACGAGTTCTCCGGCCGCCTCGAAGCCGTGCAGCGCGTGGACGTGCGCCCGCGCGTCTCGGGCGCCGTGCAGGCCGTGCACTTTCGCGAAGGCTCGCTGGTCAAGCAGGGCGAGCTGCTCGTGACGGTGGACCCCGCCCCTTACGCCGCCGAAGTGGACCGCGCCGAAGCCCAGGTGGTGGCTGCACAGGCACGCGTGTCGTACACCCGCAGCGAACTGGAGCGCGCCACGCGCCTGCTCGAAGAAAAAGCCATCGCCCAGCGCGAGCACGATGAGCGCCTGAACGCCCAGCGCGAAGCCGATGCCAACCTGCGCGCCGCCCAGGCCGCGCTGCAGACCGCGAAGCTGAATCTGGGCTACACCCAGGTGCGCGCCCCGGTGGCGGGCCGTGTGGGCCGCATCGAAGTCACCGTGGGCAACCTGGTGGCGGCCGGCGCGGGCGCCCCCGTGCTGACCACGCTGGTGTCCGTGAGCCCCATCTACGCGAGCTTCGACACCGACGAGCAGATCGTGGTGAAGGCCCTGGCCGATCTGCAAAGCGGCCAGCGCGGCAATAGCGCCCGCCAGCTCATCGAGCGCATCCCTGTACAGATGGGCACGGGCACCACGGGCGGCACGCCGCACGTCGGTCGCCTGCAGCTCATCGACAACCAGGTCGATGCCAAGAGCGGCACCGTGCGCGTGCGCGCCGTGTTCGACAACGAAGACGGCTCGCTCATCCCCGGTCAGTTTGCCCGCGTCCGCATGGGCCAGGCCCGCAACACGCAGGCGCTGCTCATCAACGAACGTGCCGTGGGCACCGATCAGAACAAGAAGTTCGTGATGGTGGTGGGCGAGGGCAACAAGGCCGAGTACCGCGAGGTCACCCTGGGCGCGCCGGTTGACGGCCTGCGCGTGGTCACCTCGGGCCTGAAGGCGGGCGAGAACATCGTCGTCAACGGCCTGCAACGCGTACGCCCCGGCGCCGTGGTCGCACCCCAGCCTGTACCCATGACCGCCAAGGCCGAGATTGCGGGTGATCGCAAGGAAGCCAAGAACGCCGTCAAGTCGCCAGCCGCCTGAGCGCTGGACACCAGGAATTTGCACCCATGAACCTGTCCCGCTTTTTCATCGACCGCCCCATCTTTGCCGGGGTGCTGTCGGTGCTCATCTTCCTCGGGGGGCTCATCGCATTGCGCGGTCTGCCCATCTCCGAATACCCTGAAGTCGCGCCGCCCTCCGTGGTGGTGCGCGCACAGTACCCCGGCGCCAACCCCAAGGTGATCGCCGAGACCGTGGCCACGCCGCTGGAGGAGTCCATCAACGGCGTGGAAGGCATGCTCTACATGGGCAGCCAGGCCACCACCGACGGCGTGATGACGCTCACGGTGACGTTTGCCCTCGGCACCGACCCCGACAAGGCCCAGCAGCTGGTGCAGAACCGCGTCTCGCAGGCCGAGCCGCGCCTGCCCGAGGAAGTGCGCCGCCTGGGCGTCACCACCGTCAAGAGCGCGCCGGACCTGACCATGGTGGTCCATCTGGTCTCGCCCAACAACCGCTACGACATCGACTACCTGCGCAACTACGCGGTGCTCAATGTGAAGGACCGCCTCGCCCGCATCGGCGGCGTGGGCCAGGTGCAGATCTTCGGCGGCGGCGACTACTCCATGCGTGTCTGGCTCGACCCGCAAAAGGTCGCGCAGCGCGGCCTGTCGGCCAGCGACGTGGTGACCGCCATCCGCGGCCAGAACGTGCAGGCCGCTGCCGGGGTGGTGGGTGCATCGCCCGGACTGCCCGGCGTGGACCTGCAGCTGTCCATCAACGCCCAGGGCCGTCTGCAGACCGAAGAAGAGTTCGGCGACATCATCGTCAAGACCGGTGCGGATGGTGCGGTGACACGCCTGCGCGACATCGCCCGCCTGGAGCTGGGCGCGGCCGACTACTCGCTGCGTTCGCTGCTCAACAACGACCCGGCCGTGGGCATGGGCGTGTTCCAGGCGCCGGGCTCCAACGCGCTCGACATCTCGTCGAACGTGCGCGCCACCATGGACGAGATCCAGAAGAACATGCCCGAAGGTGTGGAGTACCGCATTGCGTACGACCCCACGCAGTTTGTGCGTGCCTCGATCAAGTCCGTGATCCACACGCTGCTCGAAGCCATCGCCCTCGTGGTGCTGGTGGTGATCCTGTTCCTGCAGACCTGGCGCGCGTCCATCATCCCGCTGCTGGCTGTGCCGGTGTCGGTGGTGGGTACGTTTGCGGTGCTGCACCTGCTGGGCTTCTCGATC
Source organism: Acidovorax sp. FG60 (assembly GCF_057808995.1). Lineage (NCBI taxonomy): Bacteria > Pseudomonadati > Pseudomonadota > Betaproteobacteria > Burkholderiales > Comamonadaceae > Acidovorax > Acidovorax sp. FG60. Next base: position 52,972 of record NZ_JBMDJC010000028.1, on the reverse strand, counting down.
AATGCCTTGAGCCTGTTCGGCCTGGTGCTGGCCATCGGCATTGTGGTGGACGATGCCATCGTGGTGGTGGAGAACGTGGAGCGCAACATCGAGGCGGGATTGACCCCGCGCGAGGCCACCTACCGCGCCATGCGTGAAGTGTCCGGCCCCATCATCGCGATTGCGCTGGTGCTGGTGGCAGTGTTCGTGCCGCTGGCCTTCATCAGTGGCCTCACAGGCCAGTTCTACAAGCAGTTCGCGGTGACCATCGCGATCTCCACGGTGATCTCGGCGATCAACTCGCTGACGCTGTCGCCCGCCCTGTCAGCACTGCTGCTCAAGGGCCACAACGAGCCCAAGGACGCGCTCACGCGCGGTATGGACAAAGTCTTCGGCGGCCTGTTCCGGGGCTTCAACCGCCTGTTCCACCGTGGCTCCGAGGCGTACAGCGGCGGTGTCAAACGCGTCATCGGCCGCAAGGTGCTGATGTTTGTGATCTATCTCGCGCTGGTGGGTGCCACCATGGGTCTGTTCAAGATCGTGCCCGGCGGCTTTGTGCCCGCGCAGGACAAGCAGTACCTCATCGGCTTTGCCCAGCTGCCTGACGGCGCCACGCTGGACCGCACCGAGAACGTGATCCGCCGCATGGGCGAGATCATGAAGGAGAACCCGAACGTCGAAGACGCGATCGCCTTCCCGGGTCTGTCGATCAATGGGTTCACCAACAGCTCCAACGCCGGCATCGTGTTCGCCACGCTCAAGCCCTTTGCCGAGCGCACCCGCGCCGACCAGAGCGGCGGCGCGGTGGCAGGCCAGCTGAACCAGGCCTTTGGCAGCATCCAGGACGCGTTCATCGCCATGTTCCCGCCACCCCCGGTGGCGGGCCTGGGCACCACGGGCGGCTTCAAGCTGCAGATCGAAGACCGTGCCTCGCTGGGCTACGAAGCCATGGACGGCGCGGTGAAGGCTTTCATGGCCAAGGCCTACCAGACGCCCGAGCTGGCGGGGTTGTTCACCAGCTGGCAGGTCAACGTGCCGCAGCTGTACGCCAACATCGACCGCACCAAGGCACGCCAGCTCGGCGTGCCCGTGACGGACATCTTCGACACGCTGCAGATCTACCTGGGCAGCCTCTACGCCAACGACTTCAACCAGTTTGGCCGCACCTACAGCGTGCGCGTGCAGGCCGATGCGGCCTACCGCGCGCGGGCTGAGGATGTGGGCCTGCTCAAGGTGCGTTCCAGCACCGGCGAGATGGTGCCCCTGTCGGCGCTGATGAAGATGGAGCCGAGCTTCGGCCCCGAACGTGCCATGCGCTACAACGGCTACCTGGCTGCTGATGTGAACGGCGGCCCTGCACTCGGTTATTCATCGGGCCAGGCGCAGGCCGCCATCGAGCGCATCGCGGCTGAGACGCTGCCCCAGGGCATCACCTTCGAGTGGACCGAGCTGACCTACCAGGAAATCCTGGCGGGCAATTCTGCCGTGCTGGTGTTCCCTCTGGCCATCCTGCTGGTGTTCCTGGTGCTGGCCGCGCAGTACGAAAGCCTCACCTTGCCGATTGCCATCATCCTGATCGTGCCCATGGGCATCCTGGCGGCCATGACCGGCGTGTGGCTGAGCAACGGCGACAACAACGTGTTCACGCAGATCGGGCTCATCGTGCTGGTGGGGCTGTCAGCGAAGAACGCGATCCTGATCGTGGAGTTTGCGCGCGAACTGGAGTTTGCCGGGCGCACCCCCGTGCAGGCCGCCATCGAAGCCAGCCGTCTGCGCTTGCGTCCTATCCTGATGACCTCGCTGGCCTTCGTCATGGGTGTGCTGCCCCTGGTGCTGTCCACCGGTGCCGGCGCCGAAATGCGCAGCGCCATGGGTGTGGCGGTGTTCTCCGGAATGATTGGGGTGACGGCCTTCGGCCTGTTCCTTACGCCCGTGTTCTACGTGCTGCTGCGCAAGCTGGCAGGCAACCGCCCGCTGGTGGAGCATGGCACGCATGTGGCGCCCATCTCGCACACCCCGGGCAGCGGCGGCATTGCCCACCCGGTGCTGGCAGCGCCGCGCAAGGAGCACGAATGATGCTTTTGAAAACGGTGACAAGAAAAATCTTTGTGGCCCTCGCCACGTGCTCCGCGCTGCCGAATGCACCGGGCGTAACGACTGGGGCAGGAGAACAACCATGACCGAATTGCTTTTGAAGAAAAACTCCACCGAGGGTGCTGTCTTTGGCGTGCGCAAGCGCAGCCTGCTGGCGCCCCTGGCCGCCGCCCTGGTGCTGGCCGGTTGCATGACCCAGCCCGTGGCCCCCGCGCCGCATGCGGGTGTGCCCGTGCCCACCAGTTTCACGGCAGGCGGCGACGCACTGCCCGCGGCGCCCTGGACAGTCGCTGCCCCCGCCGAAGCGCAGCCGCGCGGCGAGTGGTGGCTCGGCTTTCAAGACCCGGTGCTGGCCGATCTGGTGCAGCGCGCGGGCCAGGCCAACACCAGCATCCAGCAGGCCGCCGCGCGGCTGGCCGAAGCGCGCACGCTGCTGCGTTCTGCTGACGCCGCGCGCTCGGTGCAAGTGGGCGCCTCGGCGGGCGTTGCGCGCCAGGCCGGTGCCAACAGCACGGGCAGCGTGGTGCCATCCACGCTTGGCACGGCGGGGCTCAACGCATCGTACGAGCTGGACCTGTTCGGCCGCCTCTCGCAAACCAGCGACGCCGCGCGCTTGGACGCCGACACGCGCGAGGCCTTGCTGCAGAGCACGCGCCTCATGGTGCAGGCTGACGTGGCGCAAACGTACCTGCAGCTGCGGGCGGTACAAGCCGAGCAGGTGCTGGTGCAAGAGAGCCTGGCCGCGTACCAGGACACCCTGCGCCTGACGCAGCGCCGCCTGCAGGCCGGCGATGTGGCCGAGCTGGACGTGGCCCGTGTACAGACCGAGGTGGCGGCCACCGAGTCCGATGCCCTGGCCTTGCAGCGCCAGCAGGCCCTGCTGACCAACGCGCTGGCCGTGCTGGCCGGCGAGGTGGCCAGTGGTTTTGTGCTGCCGCCCGCGACGGGCGACGCCGCGTTGCCGGTGATCCCGCCCGGCGTGCCTGGGACGGTGCTGGCGCGCCGGCCCGATGTGTCTGCCGCGCAAACTGCCGTGCTGGCCGCGCAAGCGCGCGTGGGCGTGGCGCAAAAGGCGTGGTTCCCGGCCGTCACGCTCACCGGCAATGCGGGGCATGCGTCGCCAGAGCTGGGTGACCTGTTCAAGTGGTCGGCCCGTGCCTGGGGTGTGAGTGCGCTGCTGTCGCTGCCGATCTTTGACGGCGGCCAGCGCGATGCACAGATCGAGGGCGCCAAGGCGCGTCTGGAGGCTGCGCTAGCGGACCATCGGGGGCAGGTGCTCAACGCGTTTCGTGACGTGGAGGATCAGCTGACCTCGCTGCGTTTGCTCTCCGGCCAGGCTGAGGCGCAGGGGCGGGCAGTGACTGCCGCGCGGCGCGCAACACAGTTGTCGGATGTGCGGTATCGCAACGGCTTGGTGAGCCAGCTGGAGTTGCTGGACGCGCGGCGCAGCGAATTGCGCAATCGGCGGCAGGAGTTGCAGGTGCGGACGGCGCAGTATGTGGCGACGGTGGGGTTGATTCGGGCGCTCGGAGGCGGGTGGGGGGATCAGCCTGCTGTGAAGGTGGCGCAGGTGTCGCAGTAGGTTTTTTGAGTGATTTTGGCTGCTGGCGCTTATCTATCAAGCGGAGGTTGCTATTATTTTTGTAGCTACTGGGGTTGACTTGGGCCGTTCGGTCTGAGCTTGTCGAAGCTGGGGCGTGCTGGTTTGAAAAGCATGCTGGGGTTGAGGGCGGAGGCCGGGTTGTCGCCCCGGCGGGCGACTCACTTTTCTTTGCTTCGCCAAAGAAAAGTAAGCCAAAGAAAGGCGACCCCCAGTCTGCGACCCCTGCGCTTCGCTACGGGGCAAACCTGCGTCGGGGCGGTTGCGGGGTGCGCCGTGGAACTCGCTTTGCTGCTGCGCAGCGCCGCTCGGACAACCACGGCGATTCAGTTCACGAAGCACGCGCGCTCCGACGCGCGTGCCACCCCACAACCGCCCCGCCGCAGGCGCAGCCAGCAGGGGTGGACAACCGAACATCCAACAGCCGAACAGCCACACGGGCCATCGCTGCGCTCGGCCCAGCTTTCGCAGCGCGTGGCGCTTGCGCCCGCGAGATTGGGCCGAGCAAAGCGATGGCCCGGATGGATGTCCGATTCGCGGGTTCCCTTCTGGATGCGCCTGGGGCGCGCAGGGCGCGGGGTGGCATGCGCGTCGGAGCGCGCATGCTTCGTGAACTGACTCACCGCAGTTGTCCGAGCGGAGCGCCGCAGGCGCGCAGCGAGTTCTGCGGTGCACCCCGTGACCGAGCACCCCAGGTTGCCCCGCAGCGCAGCGAAGGGGTCGCAGACAGTAGGGTCGCCCTTTCTTTGGTTCCTTTCTTTCGGCGACGCGAAAGAAAGGGACTCGCCCGCCGGGGCGACATCCCGGCCTCTGCCCTCAACCCAAGCACGCCGCCCAAACTAGAGAACGAGCTTCCACCGGCTCCGACAAGCTCAGCGCGAACGGGAAGGAGAGCCCCAATAACTATAAAAACAATAGCTGCTAGCGCTTATTCCAAAAGCGCCAGCAGCCAAAATCGTTCAAAAATCCCTTTCCATCACCCCTTCAACCACCCCCTCAACCTCCCCACCCCTTCCCCCAACCTCCCCACATCCCGGCTCGCAAAACACCACCGCAACCACCCCTGTGCCTCGCCCCCGAACGCACTGCCCGGCGCCAACCCCAACCCCGCCTCCCGCACCAGCAGCTTGGCCAGCGTCAGGCAGTCGTCGTAACCGTCGATGCGGAAGAACGCATACATGCCCCCACGCGGCGTGGCCACCGACACCCCCGGCACATCGGCCAGCAGCGGCACCAGCGTGTCCCGGCAGCTCTTCAGATGCGCCACCAGCGCAGGCGTCACCTCCTCCGTGCGCTGCAGCGCCACCGTGGCCCCGCGCTGCACAAACACCGGCGCGCACGAGGTGTTGAACTCGATCAGTTTGCCAACGGCATGCGTCAGCGATGGCGGCAACACCAGCCACCCCAGGCGCCAGCCGGTCATCAAAAAACTCTTGGAAAAACTGTGCGTCACCACTAGGCGGTCCTCGGGCTCGGCCACGTCCAGAAAGCTGGGTGCGGCGCCGTTGGCCGTGTCGCCTGCGTAGTACAGCCGCTCGTACACCTCGTCTGCCAGGATCCACGTGCCCGTGCGACGGCAATGCGCCAGGATGGTGGCTTGCTCCTCGCGCGTCAGTGTCCAGCCCGTGGGGTTGTTGGGGGCGTTGACGACCAGCAGGCGCGTGCCGGGCGTGATGGCGGCCAGCAGCGCGTCCATGTCCAGGCGCCATGCGCCGTGCACGTCGGCCACCAGCGGCACGGTGTGCACCTGCGCCCCCAGAATGCGCGGCTGCGCCACCAGGTTGGGCCACACGGGCGTCACCAGCACCACTTCGTCGCCCGCGTCCACCAGGGCCTGCACGGCCACCATCAGGCCGTTCACGCCGCCGGATGTCACTGCGATGCGGTCAAACCACGCATCGGTATGCTGCTGCGGGTGCAGACCGTGCATGTAGCCCGCAATCGCGTGGCGCAGTTCGGGCAGACCCAGGTTGTGGGCGTAAAAGGTCTCGCCCTTTTGCAGTGAGGCAATGGCCGCGTCGCGGATGAAATCGGGCGTCACCTCGTCGCTCTCGCCGAACCAGAACTTCAGCACATCGCTGCGCCCCAGGCCTTCGTTGGCCACTTCGCGGATGCGCGACTCTTCGAGGCTTTGGACTACTTCTCGCATGCAATCTCCTTGAAATACACAGCCATCATCGCAGGCGTATAGTCGTTTTTTTGATTTTTTCACCACCTTGGCTGACCAACCAACGCTCATGACCTATCCCAACACCCAGCTCTTCATCGCAGGCCAGTGGCAAGACGCCGCTGAAGGCAAGACCCTTGCCGTGTTCAACCCCGCCACGGGCAAGGAAATCGGCCGCGTGGCCCATGCCACCAAGGTCGATCTGGACCGCGCGCTGGACGCCGCACAAAAGGGTTTTGAAGCTTGGCGCGACATGCCTGCCGCCGAGCGCGCCAAGACCATGCGCCGCGCAGCGGCCCTGATGCGCGAGCGCGCCGAGGCCATTGCCGCCATCATGGTGCAAGAGCAGGGCAAGCCCCTGGCGGAGGCCAAGGTCGAGACCATGGCGTCTGCCGACATCATCGAATGGTTTGCCGACGAATCGCTGCGTGTGTATGGCCGCATCGTGCCCTCGCGCAACCTCAAGGCCACGCAGATGGTGCTGAAGGACCCGGTGGGCCCCGTGGCCGCGTTCACGCCCTGGAACTTCCCCATCAACCAGGTGGTGCGCAAGTTGGCCGCCGCGCTGGGTGCAGGCTGCTCGATTCTGGTGAAGGCGCCTGAGGAAACCCCCGCCAGCCCCGCCGAGCTGATCCGCGCGTTTGCCGATGCCGGCGTGCCCGCAGGCACCGTGGGCCTGGTATACGGCGACCCCGCTGAAATCTCCAGCTACCTCATCCCGCACCCCATCATCCGCAAGGTCACCTTCACCGGCTCCACGCCCGTGGGCAAGCAACTGGCCGCGCTGGCCGGCAAGCACATGAAGCGCGTGACGATGGAACTGGGCGGCCACGCCCCGGTCATCGTGGCCGAAGACGCCGACCTCGAACTGGCCATCAAGATCGGCAGCGGGGCCAAGTTCCGCAACGCAGGCCAGGTCTGCATCTCGCCCACCCGCTATCTGGTGCACGAGAGCATCCGTGCCGATTTCGTGGCTGCCTTCGCCAAGTACGCGCAGGGCCTGAAGGTGGGCGATGGTCTCACGGCCGGCACGCAGATGGGCCCGCTGGCCAACCCCCGCCGCATCACAGCGATGGCCGACCTGATGGCCGACGCCGTGCAGCAGGGCGCCACGCTGGTGACGGGTGGCGAGCGCATCGGCACCGAAGGTAACTTCTTCCAGCCCACGGTGCTGAACGACGTGCCCCTGTCGGCCCGCATCGTGAACGAAGAGCCCTTTGGCCCCGTGGCCGCGATTCGCGGGTTCGAGAAGATTGAAGACGCCATTGCCGAAGCCAATCGCCTGCCGTTTGGCCTGGCCGGTTATGCCTTCACTTCGTCGCTGAAGAACGCGCACCTGTTGGCGCAGCGCCTGGAAGTGGGCATGTTGTGGATCAACCAGGCCGCCGCGCCCGCAGCCGAGCTGCCGTTTGGCGGGTTGAAAGATTCGGGCTATGGCTCGGAAGGCGGCCCCGAGGCCATCGAGGCGCACCTGAACACGCGCCTGGTCTCGATCATGAACGTGTAAGGACGAAACGCCGGAGAGCTGGCGCGGCTGGACTGTCGCGCGCAGCCCGGCTGCGGGTGTGGCCAAGTCAAAGCCTGCGCGCGATCTTTCAGGAGCCTTCCTGCGAGATCGTCCGCAGGCTTTTGTTTTTGCGCGCTGAACCAGTCTGGCAAGCAGTGCCAGGGCAGCCGCGAAGAAATCGATTGACGTGGCCTGTCAAATACATATCATGATATATATCTAAGGAAAAAACATGATCCAAGATGTCGTCAAGGAACTCGGATTCCTCACCCTCGGCACCCGCTTCAAGCGTATTGGCGAGGCGCTGCAGGCGCAAACGCAGGCACTGTTGACCCAGCACGGCATCGACATGCCTGCAGCGCACTTCCCGCTGTTGGCGGCGCTGGATTGGCATGGTGCGCTGGGGGTGGGCGAGCTGAGCCAGGCCGTCGGCGTCAGCCAGCCGGTGGTCACGCGCTCCTTGAAAGGGCTGGAAGACAGCGGGCTGGTGCAGTCGGAGGCGGTGGAGGGTGACCGGCGTGTGCGCCGCGTGGCGCTCAGCTCGCAAGGCCAGGCACTTGTGCAGCGGGCGCAACGCGATGTCTGGCCCGTGCTGGAAGCCTCCGTAGCCCAGGTGTGTGCGTCGCTTGAAGGCCCCTTGCTGGACCAGTTGGAGGCGCTGGAGGCGGGGCTCGCGCGCACCTCGCTGCTGCAGCGCTCGGCTGTCACCATCGCCGTAGAGCACGCCACAGGCCGTCGCAAGAAAACTCCCCGTGCCCCAGGAAAGGAAACAGCACGATGACCACCACCAACCCCTTCGACCGGCCCGTCTGGGCATCGCTGACCTCCACTCCCGGCCTGGCAGAAGGTGGCGACCTGGCCAAGCGCTACCGGCGGGACGTCAACCTGTTTGCTTCGGCCCGGGATGACGCCGATGACGCCAGCCTTGCCGCGCTGGCCGGTCTGATGGCCGAGGGGGAATCGGTCTTCGTGCTGCAAGCGCAGCCCATGCCGGTGCCCAAGGGGCTGCAGGCCCTTCGCCGCGCCGAGGGCGTGCAGATGGTGGCCGGGCGGGCTATCGCAGCCGAGCCCGGCGCGGAGGCCGTCGTCGTGCTGGGTGATGCCGATGCTGCCGCCATGCTGGCCCTGGCGCAGTTGACCGAACCCGGTCCGTTCCTTGCGCGCACCCACACCATGGGCCGCTTTGTGGGCATCCGGTCCGAAGGTGTGCTGGTGGCCATGGCGGGTGAACGCATGCGTTTTGAAGGCGGCACCGAAGTGAGCGGCGTGTGTGTCCACCCCGAGTTTCGAGGGCGCGGTTATGCCCGCCGGCTTTCATCCGTGGTGGCCCACGCCATTCAACAGCGGGGGGACCAGCCCTTTTTGCATGCCTGGACCACGAATGAAGCCGCCATTGCCTTGTACGAAAGCCTGGGGTTTGAAATCCGCACGGAGGTGCAGGTGGCTGTCTTGGGAAAATAAGGCAGTAGACCGGCTGAGGACACGCCATCCCAGACCGCCGCATTTTATGCTGACCATCTCAAGGGGCTAAGCGGACTTGAGACAATGAAATTCTGAAGAGTGAAAATAAAATGCACCGCACCATTGATACTTTTTGCAGGATCAATTGAGTTAAGCAAAAATTAATCTGGCATGGCTAGCATGGAACCATCATTCCATTGGAGGCCTGTCGATGAACCATGCTGTGAGAAGCGCCGCTGCGAGTGCGGTGGGGGCCTTGGCCTTGGCTGTGTCCGCGCTTGCGGCGGAGGCCGACAAGCCGCCCGTCCAGTCGGCGGGGCCAACCAGTTTCAGCCGTGAGCGCACTGAAGATGTGTGTACGCGGGAGCCGCGAAGTCAGTGGTTGCCTGAGGCGGAAATGCGCCTGCTGGCGGAGTTTCGTGGCTACAAAATCGCCACATTCAAAATCGCCAATGGCAGTTGCTACGAAATATACGGATTCAAGAGTGGCAATATGGTCGAGGCCTATTTCGACCCCGTAACGTCGAAACTCGTGCGGCAGAATATTGCCAAATAAAACCGCTGCAAAAAAGCTGGATGCTGTAGCGTAAAAAAACCCCGCACTCCGAAGAAGTGCGGGGGTAAATAGCTGTATGTCTGCCCTCCCACCAGTTAGGGCAGCAGCGGGATCAGGCCATCAGAAGTTGTGGCGCACACCCATCGCGAAGGAGCTGAAGTCGTTGCCCGCAGTGGCCACGCCGTAGCTGGCGTTGTGGTTGTTGTTGATGCGGGTGTAGTACGTGTAGATCTTGGTGCGCTTGCTCAGGTTGTAGTTGTAGCCCACGGTGTACTGGGTGGCGGCGCTGTCGGCCACGTTGGAGTACTTGCCGGCACGGCCCACGTTCAGATGGAATTCCGACACGCCCATGATGTAGGCACCCGACAGGCGCACGTTGGTGCGGTTGCCGCCGTTGGCGAAGAACACGTTCTTGTCGCGCTGCACGTAGGCGCCCACCACGAAGGGGCCGGTCGAGTACGAAGCACGCACCGCGAACTGGTTCTGGTCGTCCAGCTTGGAGTAACCGGCGCCCAGGCCCAGCTTGCCGATCTCGTAGTTGGCAGCCAGGTCGAGGCTGTTCTTGCCGCCGGTGCCGCTGGCTTGCTCATGCATGGCCCAGCCGGCTTCGAACGTGGCGCCGCCCAGGCTGGGGGCGCGATAGGCGATCTTGTTTGCGTCGCGGGCAGGGTAGGCGTACAGCGCATCCGACGACGAACCGGTGTCGTGGTTGTGGTTGCTGATGAAGTCAGCGGTGGCGTAGTAGGACTCCGAAGTGAAGTTGCCCAGACGCAGCATGCCGAAGCCACCGGCAAGGTTCACTTCGCTCTGGCGGCCGAAGAAGGTGGAGCTTGTGGCGCCGGTGCTGGAGTCAAAGCCGCTTTCCAGCTGGAAGCCTGCCATCAAACCGCCGCCCAGGTCTTCCTGGCCCTTGAAGCCGAAGCGGGAGGAGTTGTTGAACAGGCCGGTCTTGGACACATTGCCTTCTTTTTGGTGCTCGAACGTGGTGTTGACCCGGCCGTACAGGGTGACGCTGCTCTGTGCAAAGGCAGCAGACGTACCCACCAGGGCCAGCGCGGCGAGGGCGCAGCGGTTAATCGTTTTCATTAGCAAGGTTTCCTTAAATCAAATTTTGTTTGATGACAAATAATCACCGGCCAAAAACGCACAGGGGTGATGCTTTCGGGCCGTCGCTACAAGCAAGTTTGATGCCTGTGGTGATGTGATCGTTGCACTTTGCAACGGAGGGGGATGCTAATGGCCTATTTGTATGTCCGCCACAGGGGTAAACACCTTTTACCCGTGGGGGTGTTGGTGCTGTGCAACAAAGTGGAACATTTTTCCTGCAGCGCCCCGGCTGGGCTCTCGGGCGCTTCGTCGATGCCGATGGTGCAGGCCCGTCCGGGCGAGCACCGATGCGGCGCACGGGGCTCTGTGGCCGCAGGCTCAGCACGCGGCGGGTAGGTGGTTTAGGCCTGGTCGCGTGCAGCTCCGACGATCAAGTCGTAACAGGCTTCAGAGACTTCGGGCCCAATCAAATGCTCGGATGGATATGGTGCCCATCAGGAGCGATATTTTTGAGGCGGCTAGATAATCGCTTCTACCAGGGCGCGGGCCATGGCGGGTGCTGTTGAGTATTTGCCGGTGTCGACGGATATATAGTTTCCGAGTCTTTGAATGCCATATTCCGACCGGGAGTGCAATGTGGAATCTCGGTCCGAAAGCACACCTTGCCCGACAGCAAAGACCCATCCGCCTTGAATGGTGGAGCGCTCCGCTTGCTCGCGAATTTGCGCTACCCACGGTAACAAGGATTGGAGATGGTCGAAAATGGAGTTTGGCAAGTTCTCCAAGTTCTGGGCAGTCAAATGAGGCTCCGGTGGTGAAATATCGGAGCTGTCCACGCGCAAGCCATCGGAATACCAGGAGAGATAGAAATCCCGCCCATTGTAATTTTTGATGTCTCCGAAGGGGCCGGTGGCAATGACCACACAAGGCGTATGAACCGGTTCTTTGGTGCGCAAGAACAGTGACTGGCGGTATCTGTGTGACCAAACTCCCGTGGGCTCCAGCCCAGCAGTCCGGTCTATGGCCAATCGGCCTTGCCACAGCGAGTTGATGACGTAGTCGAATGGTCCAAAGATGCCTTCGGAAGTTTCAATTTCCCACTTGCCGTCGATTCCATCTTTTGCGGGGCGCACCGCCGTGATGCGGGTTTTCATAAACTGCTGGATCGATGCTTCTGCATCCATCGCAGGTATGAATCGTTCAGCCACCCAATTGGTGTCAACGGATCTCTCAGGAGTCCGAAAGCCCGCAACAATCTCTGTCGATGAGGTCAATCCAGCCAGTTCAGAAGTGCTCAGCGGGTGAACCCGACTGCCAGACGCATCTGCCAAGTATTGCGCCGCATCTGGGTGATTGCGTACACGCTCGACGACCTTCTCCATGTACGTCTTCATTTCTGCTGCAGATGTCACGGATTTGCGGTGACACAGGTACAGATCATCTTCGGAAGTGATCGCTGGAGCGAGGGATGTGCCGACCAATTCCTCGATCAAGGGGCGAAATTTGAGCCCGCCGGGAATGACACGGTCCGCAGTGCTCAGGGACGGATCTGCGCTGTAGAGGCAGCCTAAGTGGATTTTCCCTTCATTCCATCGGCTCGCTGCGCTGAATGGTTGCTCTGCCATATCGAAGACAGATACTTCGATTCCTTTGCGGGCCAGAAATATCGCAGTCGAACAGCCCATGATTCCGGCGCCAAGGATGGCAATTCGGGGAGTCTTTCGCATTTATATCAGTTCCAGGTGGACATATATGACTCTGGATCATACGGTTCGCTGGCCAATACCAATAGTACGGAATTCGAAACGAGGTAAGTCTGGCGGCACCACACGCCTGCGCCCAAAAGTAGGCCTGGCCCCGCTGGGGTGAGCGCCGTAGTGGCATCTTCGTACCCCTTTCTGAGCAAGAGGTCGATTTTCCCTTGCAGGCAAACGAGCAGTTGTTCCCCACTGCGGTGGCCATGCTCCCCCCGGATGGAGCCGGCGGGGACGCCTGTTACGGTGAATACGCGGCGTGGCATGAACGGAAGGCGGTCGAAGTCGAGCGGTAGCAGGTTGCCACGCTCGTCTGAATGAATGGGGAGATCAACCAGGCAAGCTCGCCCTCCAAACCAGCTCGAACAGGATGCCGGGTCGGCGGTATTTATCACTTGCCCTCGCCGAGTCGATCAGGATTATTGTGGTAGAGCCATCTTGCCAAGGGACTGGCAAGCGTGAGCTTTTGCTCAGTGGTAAGGCCGGAAATCCATATTTCGCGCATTATGGCCGCGTAAACTTCATAGATCTGGTGCTTGGAAAACTGCCAGCTTCTCGACAAGCTTCCAGGCTTGTAATACTTGTAGCACAGGGTTTTGGGAACTCGGGCGAATTCTCCCAAAAGGCTCATATGGAACAGCCATGGCCAGTCTGCCGAAAATTCTCCCGCGTGGTGGGTTTTGAGGCCGTTGATTTGCCGAGCTTGACCAAGGCGGAATAACCCTCGGTTGGGCACCCACCATTTATTTTTTCCACTCATCATGAGAACACCCCGCTGAACCGGGTCACGAACGCCTTCAAGTTCGGTGAATACCCAGTGTTCTTCCGTTCCATTGGTGTTTGTGAGGTGAACGTCCGAATAACTCATGACGACCTCTGGCCGTGCGTCAAGCACTTCTGCCAGCAGCGTGATGTAGTCAGGGTTCAGGATGTCATCATGAAATGCAAAAAGTACGTAATCAGCTTCGGCCTGATTGAGCAAAAAGTTGCAGTTGCCCACATACCCTAGCCGCTGCGATTGGCGGATTACTCTAAAACGAGCATCTTTCTGAGCATGGGCGATGCAAATCTCATAGGTCGAATCATTGCACTCATCGACAGAGACGATGACTTCCAGGTGTGGGTAAGTCTGGGCTGAGAGAGAGTCGAGGGTTGCTTGAATGAACGCCGAAGACTGCCACGCCGGAACCAGCGCGGCCACTTTGGAGGGCTTTGAATGGGGTTGCATGGGTTGGGTGAAGTGAACGCCAACGCCCAGTGTAGTGGGACTGAACAGGTGGGCGGTGCGGTAACCCGCCCACCTCCACTTCACGCCTGCTGTGTGCATGAATGCCGAGGCAGAGTGGGGGCTAAGTTGGGGCACCCCACGGCGTACTCTCAGTGCGCTTGGGGCGCCCCTTCCAGTCGTCAGAACCGGTACGTCGAAGTCAGCGTGTACGTCCGCGCCTGCCCATAGAAACAATCCCCTCGCGCCAGGCACTGCGTGATGTGCACCTTGTCCGCCAGGTTCACCACGTTGAAGGCCACGCGCCAGTCGCCGGCGTCATACGCCACCATGGCGTCGGCCAGCGTGGCGGCCGGGGTGCTGATGGCGCTGGTGCCGCTCCACTGCGAGCCGGTGTAGCGCACGCCCGCGCCCACCGTCCAGCCACCACGGCCTTCGCTGGCGAAGCGGTGGCTCAACCAGGCGGATGCGGTGTGGCGCGGGGTGCTGGCAACGGGCTGGCCCTGGTCGCCGGTGTTGCTGCGGCTGATCTTGGCGTCGGTAAAGGCGTAGCCGACCGTGAAGTCCCAGTTGCGCGCCAGGCTGGCCTGCACTTCGGCCTCAAAACCTTTGACCTTGACCTCGCCGATCTGAAGGCTGTTGAGCGGGTTGCCCGGGTCGGTGGTCTTGCGGTTCTTTTCGCGCAGCTGGTAGACGGCGGCGAAGGCGTTGATGCCCTGGCCAGGCGGCTGCCATTTCACACCGGCCTCCCACTGCTCGCCGCGCTGGGGCTTGAAGGGGGTGCCGTAGGCATTGGCGCCGCCCAGCGGCTGGAAGGACTCGGAGTAGCCCGCATACGGTGCCCATCCACCATCCATCTGGTAGGTGACGCCCGCGCGTTTGCTCCAGGCCTTGTCGTCGGCTGCAGCGGCGGGTCGGCCTTCGGTGTCGCTCTTGGCGTTGTCGTGGCGCAGGCCCAGCGTGGCGGTCCAACGGCCCCACTTGATCTGGTCCTGGGCGTAGAAGCCCAGCTGGCGCTGCTCGACGCTGGGCACGCGTGCCAGGGCCGATGCCGATGGCGCCGTGAAGTTGCCGTACACGGGGTTGTACACATCGATGGCCGGTGCCACGGCGCGCCAGCTTTGCTGGCCCCAATGGTTGCGCTGCACATCGAGGCCACCCAGCACGGTGTGCTCGGTTTCACCCCAGCGCAGCTTGCCTTCGACCTGCGTATCTACCAGCAGCATGCGCGCGTTGCCCAGCGTCCACGAGGCGTCGCGCAGCACGGTGCGGTTGTCGGCGTTGAACACGGGGCGCGCGGGGCGGCCCAGTGCGGCATTGGCGGCAAAGCTGGTGTACAGCGTGCGGTAGTCCACGTCGCTCACACTGCGGCGCAGGTTCTGGCGCACAGTCCAGGCGCTGTCGATCTGGTGGCTGAACAGGTAGCCCCAGGAGGTGCTTTCGGAGTTGTAGCGGTCCCAGCCGGGTTCGCTGATGAAGGTGTTGGTCGGGATCTGCCCGTAGCGGTTGGGCAGCTGCGTGCCCTGCCAGGGGAAGAAGCCGATGAGCGAACCGCTCTTGTCCTTCTGGTGCGTGAGCTGCAGCGTGAGCGAGGTGGCGGCGCTGGGCTTCCAGGTGACGGTGGGGGCGATCACTAAGCGGTCGTCGCGCACATGGTCCACCTGCGTGTCGCTGTCGCGGCCCACGGCCACCAGGCGGTAGAGCCATTCGCCATCCTGCGTGAGCTTGCCGGTCATGTCGGCGGCGAGCTGCTTGCGTGCGTTGCTGCCCAGCTGCACTTGCACTTCGCGCTGCGTTTCGGCTTGCGGGCGCTTGCTGGTGAGGTTGAGCACACCGCCCACGCTGCCCTGGCCATACAGCACCGACGAGGGGCCGCGCAGGAACTCGACACGCTCCAGCGTGTAGGGGTCGGGCCGGGTGTCGTTCCAGTAGCCGATGAAGCGCACCATGCCATCGAGGTACTGCGTCACGTCACCGCCGCGCGCCTTGAAGGTGTCCTGGCGGCTGTCGAAATAGTTGGACACGGCGCCTGCCGTGTACGCCGTCACCTGGCGCAGCGTCTGCACGCCCTGGGCCTCCATCTGGTCGCGGGTGATCACGCTGATGGCCTGCGGGGTTTCGATGAGGGGCGTGTCGGTTTTGGTGGCGCTCAGGGCGCGTTTGGCCACAAAGCCGGTGACCGGCGCGGTGGGGCTTTCCTGCTCGGCGCCCGCACTCACGGTGACGGGGGCCAGGGCTTTCTCTGCAGCGGGCGCCGTGGGAGCGGTGGGGGCGGTGGGGGCGGTGGTGGCTGTGGGGGTGGCCTGCTGCGCATGGGCGGCGCCGCACAGGGCGAGCAGGGCCGCGTGCGCGATGGCGGTGCGGCAAACGGTGATGCCAGATTGCATGGTGCTGTTTCTCCGATGGTTGAAAAAAGGGGGCGGGCCCGAAGGCCAGGCACGGCGCGTGGAGTGCCAGGAGCGCTTGGCTTTCGGGGCTGGCGATGGGACAGGCGCAGCCTTGGCGCTGGTCTTCAGAACGTGTAGTCCAGCGACACCTGAAGGCTGCGTGGCGTGCCGGGCACCACGGCGCCAAAACCGGCGGCGGTGGTGGTGCCGTCGATGTAGTAGCGGCGATTGCCCGCGTTCTTCAGGTTGGCCTGCAGCCGCACGCCGCCTGCAAACTGGTAGCCCACGGCCAGGTCGACCACGGTGTAGCCTGGCAGGCGCCACTTGTTGTCGTTGGCCGTGAACTTGTCGCCCTGGTGCACCAGGCCACCACCCACCCACAGGCCGGGCAGTTGCGGCAGGCGGTACTGTGTCCACAGCGATGCGTTGCGGCGCGTGGCCCGCTCGACGCGGTTGCCCACGTTGGCACCGGCCGTGGTGTCGGCCAGCACCTTGGGGTCGTGGAAGCTGGTGTTGGCCGTCACCGTCCAGCCGGGCGTGATGCGGCCCTGCAGCTCCAGCTCGATGCCCCTGATGCGCTGGCGCGCGGTGAGCACCGAGTAGCCGGGGCGCGCCGGGTCGGTGGCGGGGGCGTTGGTCAGCTCCAGGTCAAAGGCCGACACGGTGGTCATCAGGCGCTGGTCCAGCCATTCCTGTTTCCAGCCCACCTCCAGCTGCTTTCCCTCCGAGGGCGGGGCCGATTGCGCCCCCCACACCAGCGTGCCCGAGTTGGCCTGGAACGAGCGCGCATGGCTCGCGTAGAGCATGGTGCCCGGGCGAGGCTCCCAGCTGATCGCCGCGCTCGGCTGTGTCTTGGTCACGTCGGTGACGGGCGTGGTGTAGGCGTCTTTGAAGCGGTCGTGGCGCAGGCCCAGCAACAGGCCGAAATCGCCCAGCACCATGCGGTCTTGCACAAACACACCGGTGTTGCGGGCGTCGGAGGAGAGCTTGCCCACGCCCGTGGAGGCCACGGGTGGCACCAGGCCTGCAACGGGGTTGTAGAGGTCGATAGCGCCCAGGTTGCCTGTGGTGCGCGCGCCATAGAAGCCCGCAATGGCGCGCCAGTCCAGGCCCGCCAGCACCGTGTGCTTGACCGCGCCGGTCTGCAGCTGCGCGCGCAGTTCGGCCAGAGCCGTGTCCGACGTGTATTTTTGCCCCGGCGCCATCCAGTAGCCGCGCGCCACGCGGCCGTTGGTCACCGGGCCCATGGGCGACACGATGTTCACGTTGCGAAAGGTCTCGTTGCGCGACAGGTGCACGCGGCCTTCCACCTGGTCCGAAAAGCGGTGCTGCAGCTCGGTGGAATAAAAGCGCAGATGGCCATCGGTTTTCAACCAGGGCTCGCCGTAGAACGCGCCCACCGGCAGCACATCCGCGCTGCGTGGATTCTTGGGGTCGGGCACGGCCAAACCGGAGGTCGAAGTGCCGTCGATGCTTTGGGTCTCGGCCTGCGCGCGCCAGACGGTGTCGGGCGTGATCTGCCACTCCAGGCTGCCTGCAATGCCTTGCTTGCGCGGGGTGTTGCCATCCACAAAGCTGCCGCCCCGGCTGGCGCCACCGTCCAGGCGGTAGCGCAGCGTGCCGTCGGTGTTGAGCGGGCCGGTCAGGTCAAACTCGGCACTGCGCCAGCCATGGCTGCCTGCGCCGATCTTCACGGTGCGCAGTGGGTCGGCCTGGGGGCGCTTGCTCACGTAGTTGACGAGGCCGCCCGGTGCGACCTGGCCAAACTCCAGCGCGGCCGGGCCCTTGATGACTTCCACCCGCTCGATGTTGAACAGCGGTGGGTCCAGCAGGTGGATGAACTTGGCGCCGTCGCGCAGGAAGTTGTAGGTGTTGTTGGCCCACAGCCCCCGGATGGAGAACTGCGAGTACGAGCCGTAGTACTCGCTGCGCGACGACACGCCCGAGGCATTGCGCAGCACATCGCGCTCGGTGGTGGCCATTTGCTGCTCCAGCAACGCGTTGTCGATCACGCTGACCGAGCGCGGCGTCTCCAGCACCGACAGGCCCAGGCGCGAGCTGCTTTGCGCGCGCCGTGCGGGCGTGGCGGCTTCGCCTGCCGTGGAGTCGATGACATCGACCTGGCGCAAGGAGGGGGCGGCTGCTGGAGCGTCGGAGGGTATAGGTGCGGGTGCTGTGCTGTTCTGCGCGAACGCGGTGCCGCACACAGCCAGCAGTGCGGCTTGCGCCACCGCGGTGCGCAAGAGATTGGGGTGAATCATGGCGCTATCGAAGTAATAGCTGTCGGCGCTTTTACGTAAAGCGCTACAGCCCATTTTTAGTGATATGAATGCCAGCCGCCCGAGCGTGCCAAGGCAGTACCACGCGCCCCGAGAGGGCGGTGGTTTGTGCGGCTAGCAAATCGGCGGTGGCGGCAGCCGGGGCTCAGTGGGCCTTGGGCGGCTCGGGCAGGGCGGGCGACGCCATGCCGTCGGCCAGCACAAACGTGAGCGTGGTCACGTAGCTGGCTTCGCCGTACTTCTCGCCTTGCACTTCGCCGGGGGTCTTGTCGCTGTGCTTTACCTCGGCCACGTACTGGCCCTTCCAGGGGGTGATGAAGGTCACCGTGCCGTCTTCACCCGCCTCGGCTTCGCGCGTCCAGCCCGACGGGGCGGCCAGCTGCACCTTGGCCTTGGGCAGTGGCGCACCCTTGTAGACCACCTTCAGCTCGCCGGGCTTGCCGGTGGGCACCAGGTCCAGCGGCGCGGTGGGTGCCACGGGCTTGGCCAGGCTGGCCACCCAGCGGGCGGAGGGCTGCCAGATCATGGCAGGCAGGTTGCGCTTGCTGCGGTCGATCAGCGGGTAGGTGGCGGCGGCGAACAGCGTGTCGGGCGTGCCCGTGGTGGTGTAGACAAAAGCGTCTTTGGCGAGCTGGCCTTCCACGCGCTGGGCGGCGGCACCTGCGCGTTGTTGTTCCAGTGCGGGCACACCCTTGAACTGGTCCAGCCGGCCGGGCGAGGTCTCGCGCAGGTTCTCGTTGAACTCGCCAAAGTGCAGGCGCGCCTGGCCGCCAGCGTTTTCGAGCCAGACCTGGTGGGCTTGGGCGGAGTTCACCGCGGTGAGGGCGCCGCAGGCCAGCAGGGCGGACAGCAGCGGGGCTTGGAGGCGTTGGTTCGAGGACATGGACGTTTTCCTTTCGGTGGTTTGGTGACAGCAAAAACAGCGGAGCGCAGTGCTCCACACCCCCGGCGCTACGGGGGAAAATACTCATTTTTTGATAGCTGCCTGCGCTTGTTGGATAAGCGCTGGGTGGCTTTTCTGACCCTGAAATGGGTCTTGGCAGTGCCTGTGTGGCGCGGGTTGCCGCTTTAGAAGTCCACGCTCACGCTCAGCGACAAGGTGCGCGGCGCACCCACCACCAGGTAGCCCGAGCCGGGGTAGCCGCCGACTGAGGCCCAGTAGTTGCGGTTGGTCAGGTTGTCGATGCGGGCGCGCAGCGTAACGAGCTTGCCTTGCACTTCCGTCATATAGCGGGCACCCACGTCGAGCCGGTTCCAGCCGGGCACGCGCAGGGTGTTGGTGGCGTTGGCATAACTGGCGCCGGTGTGCACCCAGCGGCCGTCCACGGCCAGGCCCGGCACGCCGGGCACGTCCCATTCCGCCCCCAGGTTGGCTTGCAGCTTGGGCACACCGATGACGCGCTGGCCGTCGGTGGCGGCAGCGCCGGTGGTCAGCTGCTTGGCATCCAGCCACGTTAGGCCGCCCAGCAGGCGCAGGCCCTGGGTGGCCTCGCCTTGCACGGCCAGCTCGATGCCCTGGTGGCGGTCCTTGCCGCTGGTGCTGAAGAGGTTGGCCGCGTTCAAAAACGCACGCGGCTTGGTGGTGGAGAACAGCGCCACGCTGCCGCCCACGCGGCCGGCGTCAAACTTGATGCCCACTTCCTTTTGTTTGGAGACATACGGCGCCAGCATCTCGCCCCGGTTGGTCGCCGTGCTGGGCGCGGTCTGGCCCTGGCTCAGGCCTTCCACATAGTTGGCATACACCGACAGGCCCTTGTTGACCTTGTAGACAGCCGCCAGCAGCGGGCTGGTGCGGCTCTGGTCGTAGCGGTCGGTCTGCAGCCCGGTGCCGTAGTCGTAATTGGCGATCTCCATCTTCTGGTGGCGCAAGCCCACGGTGAAGAGCATGCGGTTGTCCATGAACGCCATCGTGTCACCCAGCGCAAAGCTGGACAGGCGCGTGCTGCCGGTGCGCAGGGGATTGGCCAGGTCGCCGCCAAACAGGGTGTTGGCGCTGAAGCCGGGCAGGTTGGTGGCTATGGGGTTGTAAAGATTGGTGGCGTGCGTGTTGCGCCAGTCCATGGCGTAGGCGTTCTTCTTTTCGAAGTCGTAGTGCGACGCCACCGCCACCCATTCATGCCCAACGCTGCCGGTCTGCAGCTTGCCACGCAGGCCCAGCTCGCCGGTGTTCACGCTGTCCTTGCGGGTGTTGTCAAAGCGGTAGGTGGTGGCGGCGCCGCCGGCGGCGTTGGTCACCGTGAGGTTGGCCAGTGAATTGGCTTCTTCGCCACGGCGCGCGCCCGCCGCAGCCCAGGCCGTGGTGCTGGGCGACAGGTCCCACTCGCCACGCAGCGTGCCGAACACATCGCGTTCGTTGGAGTAGCTCCAGGGCTGGGCAAAGTTGGTCTGGTTGTCGGGCACGCTCGGCACCGTGGTCACAACGCTGCCCAGCGTGACGTTGGTGCGGGTGTTCTTGAGCTTGTGGTCCTGCCAGCCGATGTCGCCCGACAGGCGCACGTCACGGCTGCGCCAGTCCAGGCCCACGGCCAGCAGGCCGAGCTGCACGTCTTCGTGGTCCACCGCCGTACCGCCATTGCGGGCAGCAGCATTCACGCGGATGCCAGTGTTGCCATCCGGCCCGAAGCGGCGGGCAATGTCGGCCGCCACCTGCGTCTGGCCGCCGCTGGCTACGCCAAAGGTCACGCGGTTCAAGGGCTCGTTGGGCGCGCGCTTGGGCAGCAGGTTGATGCTGCCGCCCAGGCCGCCGCCGTTGGGGCTGGCGCCGTTCAAAAAGGCCGATGCACCGCGCAGCACCTCCACACGCTCGAACAGCTCGGTGGCGATGTATTGGCGCGGCAGCAGGCTATACAGGCCGTTGTAGGCCGTGTCGTCCGAATCGAGGATGAACCCCCGGATGAAGAACGCCTCCTGAAAATTGCCAAAGCCACGTGCCACGCGCACCGTGGGGTCGTTCTGCAGCACATCGCCCACGCTGCGGGCATGGCGGTCCTGGATCAGTTCGTTGGTGTAGCTGGTGATGGAAAACGGCGTGTCCATCGCGTCCTTGGTGCCCAGGATGCCCGCACGGCCCCCACGGGCCACCTGGCCGCCGGGGTAGGCGGGCGACAGGCCTTGCACCGATGCGTCGGCGCTGGCGTTGACCGTGACGGTGGACAGGGTTTTGCCGTCGGGCTCGGTACCGCTGGCCGTCGCTTGCGCCCAAGCGGCGGGCGCGGCCAGTGTGAAGAGCAACGCGGCGGCCAGTGCGGCTGGGGTCAGGGTAGGGCGGCGAGGGGAATGGGAATTGCGCATGGCGTGGTGAAGGTGCGGGGAATTTTCAGAGTGGCGTGGCGTTGGCGTTGGTGCCCGCTTCGTCGGCATCGGTGTGGGGTTTGTCATGGTCGCGTTGCGCAGTGGCCCTTGGCGTGGTGCGCGGCCAGCAGGTCCAGCCCATCACCACCACCGGAATGCCCAGACCCACCCACGACCACCAGTCGCCCCAGGTGTCAGACACCAGTGCCGTGATGAGGCCGGTGGTGGTCAGCACACCCATCAAGATGGGCCAGCCCCACAGCGACCAGAAAGGGCTCGCCTTCATGCGCGGCCCTCCGTGCTTGGCAGCGCGCCGCCAGTGCGTGCGGCAGCCGTTGGCGGCAGGCCGGTGTGGCCGTGCACGGTGGCGGCCGCCGTGGCGGTGCTGGTACTGGCGTTGCCCGCCTGCGCACCTTTGCGCAACCACAGGTACAACCCGCTGCCCAGCACCACGATGGTGGCAATGTCGAGCAGCGCCCAGAGGATCTTCATCGGCATGCCGCCGTAGTCGCCAAAGTGCAGCGGCTGCGAGACCAGCAGCGCAGTCAGGTACCACGGCAGCTGGGGCGCGGCAGTGACCTGCGCCGTGCGCGCATCCACCAGCACTGGCTTGAGCAGGCGCGAGGTGAGCGGCTCGTTGCCACGCAGAAAAAACGTGTTGTGATGCGGGCTGGAGAACGCCGTGCCCGGGAACGCAATGAACGACAGCTTGGTGCCCGGCGCCTGGGCCTGCGCCACCTCCAGCGCTTGTTGCAGCGGGCCACGCTCTGCGGCGGGCACGATAGGCTGGCCCTCATAGGGCTTGAGCAGCACCGACAACTGGTCGTACTGCCAGTACTTGATGAGCAGATCGGCCCACGTATTGATCATGCCCGTGCCGCCCACCACAAACGCCCACACCAGCGTGACGATGCCCAGCAGGTTGTGCAGGTCCAGCCACTTCACGCGGGTCGAGCGATCACGCCGCACCTCGCCAAACGCGAGCTTGCGCATGAACGGCGCATACAGCACCACCCCCGTGACGATAGCCACCAGCAGCAACAAGCCCATGAAGCCCAGAAACAGCTTGCCCGGCAGCCCCGCAAACAGGTCCACATGCAGCTTGAACATCACGTACATGAACCCCTCGTCAAACCGTGGCTGCGCCAGCACCTGGCCCGTGCGCGCATCCACCGCCACGGAGCGGAAATCGTCCGTGGGCGCCGGTGTGGGCGTGAGCGTGACGAACCACACGTTGTCATCGTCCTCCGCGTGCGACGCGAACTGCACCACACGATCCGGGTGCAGCGCCTGCGCAGTGGCCAGCACCTTGTCGAGGCTGGCGCGCGGCGTGTTGGCGGGCATCGCAGGCGCCTCCACCTCGGTGCCCAGCAGGTGGCCAATTTCGTGGTGAAAGATCAGCGGCAGGCCGGTGATGCACAGCAGCAGCATGAAGACGGTGCACACCAGGCTGGACCACTTGTGGGTCCAGCTCCAGCGGCGCAGGGCGGTGGGGCTCAGCATGGTGTGGAGGTGGGGTGGCAGGGGCCGGGCTGGCGCACACCCGCCACGCCGGCACCCGGAGCGGGCATGGCGGCAACAGAGAGGGGGCAGAGGAAGGAGTGGTTCAAGCCAGACAACCCGAAAACATCGAAGGACGGTGGGTGCTGGCTGCAGCCTTAGAGCAGGTCTAAGTGGGAGGCTGTGGCTTGCGTGTACCTAATTTTACATTGCAAATAGGAATTGTTTGTATTCGTAATGATGATGGGGCTGGGTGTGTTGGGAAAAAGCCCGATCCCGTGGTGCGAAGAATGGTTTTTTAGGGGGCAGGGCAGAGGATTTGTGGAAGCAACCATCTGGCCGTGGCGGCCTCCGGTATCGTGTTTGCAGACCCTGGGGCGCTACTTGGGGGTCACAGGCGGCGATGGCGTTGCATTCCCAGCCGCGTCGGTTCCATTCGTTCTGCCATTGGGTAGCCCGGAAGTTGGCGGTCCAGCACGCGCCTTGTACCTGTTTGCAGGCTATGGTCTCTCCGACCCAGCGTGCTGATTTTCACGGGATTTATGCTTGGACACATGAATGGTGTGTATTGGTTGCAAGCCCTCGCCGTAAGTTGTTCACAGAAAAACACTTTGCCAAAAATTCTCGAAATTATTAAAATTATCCCTTGAGTTCTTTGAAATGAATTATTTGAGTGTCAATTTATACTAGGATTGTAATATGGGCGAAGCCGTTTCATTAATATCCGTTGTCGCTTCTGTTTTAAGTGCTGTCGGCGGTGCGTTTGCTTGTGTTGCCGCCTTTAGATCAGCCGGGCACGCAAAAGAAGCTTTTAATGACAGTCAAAAAGCAGAAAAGAGGTTTGCCCTCAGACAGCTTTCTCTAACAGCACATCAAGTTTGCGCGGAGGTGGATCGTATTAAATGGGTGGCCCAAGGACTTAAGGCTGCCTATCAGACGCTGGCAGTTTTTTCCGGCGTAAGTGAAGGGTCTCGTGTAATTCTCTACGACAAAGAAATAGATGAAAAAATTAAGGTGGCTGACGCCTTGGTAGGAAAGGCGAGACCTTTCATTGAATTTCAAAAAGCACTACTCAATGGGCCGCTTGACGAAATTAGCGGTAGAGAAATTGCGATGTCGCAGCACTTGGTTGAGGCAATGGCATTGAGGGAAGAAATTGAAATTGAGCTATCCGAAGTTCAGGTCCAAAATGCAGTACATAGAGAAATGGCTATAAAAAATGCCAAGGGTAATTCTTCATAATATGGGATTAAACCTTGCTCCTTGTGGTCGCTGGTCGCTGCGCGATGAAGCCACGCAGCGCCGACTAGCGCTACGCTAGACCGCATGGGTTGCATCATTCACTTCGCGGGCCGCGAGGCTGATGTGGAAAGCCTTGTCGCGCTGAGTCCGGTTGAGCCGTGCCGCGTTTGGCGGCGCGGTGTCCCGTGCAGTTCCCGGCCGAATAGTCGGCCTGCAGTGACTTCTGGGCTGACCTTGGTGGTGAGTGACGCTGAGTTTGAAGACCTGGAGCAGCAGCAGGCCGACGCAATCCAGTTTCTCCGTGCCCATTCAAGCATTTTGAAGAACATGAGCGAAGTCGCAGGCGTGGAGCACGCGACTTTGGACTTTGGGATCGCTATGCGCGATGTGGTCGTACAGTCTGACCATTTCCCCGTCGACCTGATTGCGGCGCTGGCGGTCGCTGGCTGCGGCATGGAGTTAACGCAGTTTCCAACGGGACGCAAGGCGAAGAACCTCAAACGCTATCGCAAGGCGCTGCGTTCCGGTCAGCTTCGACGTTAAACCTCTGCAGTTCCTGCCCCATGCTTGCCTCCGGTCGTTTCGAGCTCCGCCCCTTCGCTGAATCCGATCTCCCCTCCTTCGTCGAGGCCGTTCTGGAGTCCACTGCCACCGTCGGGAAGTGGATGCCCTGGGCCCATCCCAATTACTCAACCGCCGATGCTGCATCCTGGTTTGCGCATTGCGAGTCCGAGTGGGAGCGCGGTTCCAGCTACGAGTTCGGCATTTTCGACGCCGGGTCCAATACCCTTGTGGGCGGCTGCGGCCTCAATCAATTCAACCTAGTCAACGGCTTCTGCAACCTGGGCTACTGGGTCCGCCAGTCCTGGCAGCGCCAAGGCGCAGCGCTCGCCGCCGTTCAGGCACTCAGTCAGTTCGCCTTTGCAGAGCTCAAGCTGGGCCGCGTTGAAATCGTCGTGGCCCAGCCCAACACACCCAGTCTCAGCCTGGCCGAGCGGTCGGGCGCAGTGCGAGAGTGCCTCGCGCGGAATCGGCTCAAGGTGCATGGCATCTTCACCGATGCCTATGTCTTTTCCCTCGTCCCGCCTCAATACCGCGCCTTGAGCGCCACCGTCACACGCCGCGGCTCGCCATAAAAGTTCTGGCGCGAAATGCCTGACACCTTCTCGTAGTAGGTCTTGTCCAGCAGGTTGTCCACCGACAGGTTCAGAGACAGGTGGTCGTTGATCTGGTAGCCCACCTGGGCGTTGAACACTGCGTAGCCCGGTGCGTTGATGCGCAACGCACCGCTTTGCGCAAAGAACTCGCTGCGGTAGGTCATTCCGCCGCCCACGCTGAAGCCGCGCAGCGCCGGGCTGGTGAAGGCATAGCGGGTGAACAGGTTCACGCTGTGGCGCGGCGTGACGGGGCTGAACACCTGGCCCTGCTGCGCCACGGGGGCCTGGAGGTAGCGGGTGTCGTTGTAAGCGTAGCCCGCCACGATGTCCCAGCCGGGCTGGAGCTGGCCGCTGACCTCGGTTTCGAAGCCTTGCGCGCGCACCTTGCCGCCGGCGATGTAGGCGTTTGCCACCACCGGGTCGGCGATGGCGCGGTTTTCGTCAATGATGCGAAACAGCGCTGCATGGGCCTGCAGGCGCTTGTGCAAAAACTCGCCCTTCACGCCCAGCTCCACTTGCTTGCCTGTGCGTGGGGCAAGCAATTGCTTGGCCGCGTTGAGCTGGCTTTGCACCACGAAGGTCTCTGCATAGCTGGCGTAGCCGGTGTACTGCGGGTGGAAGTCCCACATCAGAGCCAGCGACGGCACGAACTGGCGGCCGGGGTCTGCCGATGCGGTGACTGCGCCCGTGCTGGTGCTGCGCGTCACCACCTCCGCCCACGACAGACGCCCGCCTGCCAGCAGCTTGACCGTGTCGGTCAGGCCGATCTGCGCCTGCCCGTACAGCGCGTTCTCGCGGCGCGTGACGATCGAGGTGAAGCCCGGTAGCCGGATGTCTGGGTAGGCCAGGTCGTAGTGGGGCTGCCGCAGGTTGAACGGCACGCTGGGGCCGTAGGCGTAGTTGCCGTCCCAGCTCTTGCCCTCGTTGTGGCTGGCGCCCACCAGCAGCTTGTGGGTGCGGCCTGCCACCTGCACCGGTGTGGCCAGGAAGGCGTCGTAGTTGCGGGTGCGCACGTGAAAGTCGCCGTCCACGGTTTCCATGGTGAAGCTGCCGTCGGCGGCCAGGGCACTGTTGGCGCGGGCCGAGCGGTAGAACGCCGTGCGGTCGATGTCGCGCGCGGACAGGCGCACCAAGCCGCCGCCATCCAGCCGGTGTTCCAGCTCTGCGAAAACGTCGGTGGTCTCCAGGTCTTGGCGGTTGGCGCGCAGGCCGGCAAAGGCGCCGCGGGGCAGGTCGGCCAGGCGGCCATCGGCATAGGTGGGCAGGCCCTGGTCGATGGCGGCGCGCACGCGTTGCTGCGCCGCGCCCACCGACACGGTGGTGGAGGGCGCGATGTCCCATTCCAGCGTGCCGTAGCCCAGGCGCTTGTTGTTGAACAGGGTGTCTACAAAACTGTCTTTGTCTTCCACCACCGCGACGGCGCGCGCGCGGATCGTGCCTTCGGCATTGAGGCCGCCGCCCACGTCTACGGTGCCCCGGCGCAGGCCGAAGGAGCCCGCCGCCGCATCGGCGCCAATGGCCAGCTTGGCCGGGGCGCGCTTGCGCACCAGGTTCACGGTGCCGCCGGGCTCGCTCGCGCCCTGCAGCAGGCCGGCCGGGCCGCGCAGCACTTCGATGCGGTCATACATGGCCGTGTCGAGCGTGCTGTAGTTGCCCTGGGGGATCGGAACGCCGTCGAGCTGGATGGAGCCCAGATCGAACCCGCGCGCCTGGAAGGTGTTGTAGTTGCCCGCACCATCAAAGCGCGTGACCGTCATGCCGGTGCTCAGCTTGATGGCGTCTTCCACCTTGGTCAGGTTGCGGTCATCCAGCTGCTGGCGCGTGACCACGCTGAGGGACTGCGGCGTCTCGCGCGGTGCCTGCTGGAGCTTGCCCACGCTGACTTCGCGGGCGGTGTACTGGCCCGAGCCTTCGGTCCCCGCGCTGTTGGCCTCGTCGGTCACCTTCACTTCGGGCAGCGCTGTCGTGGTTGGGTTGCCCGTGGTGGGACTGGAGCTGGTCTGTGCTTGCGCCGTTGCCACGGTGGCCAGCAGGGCGGCAAGGGCCAGTGGGTGCATTTGCATGGTGCTTCTCCTCCTCGGTGTTTGATATATGCTATTAAATTAATAGCTTCTAGCGCTTATCCATCAAGCGCTAGCAGCCAAAATTCTTCAAATTTGCGTGCTGCGCCTGCAGGCGCAGCATCAGAACCGCGTGCGCAGCGTCACCTGCACCGCGCGCGGCGAGCCGGGCAGGATCAGGTTGTCGTTGCTGCCGTGGGCCGACACGTAGTACTTGCGGTTGGCCAGGTTCTTGATGTTCACGTCCACATCCCACTGGCCGAGCGTGTACTGCAGGGCCGCGTCCAGCGTGGTGTAGCCGGGCAGGGTGACCAGATTGGTCAGCGAGGTGAAGCGCGCACCCACATAGTTCACGCCGCCGCCCACGCGCAGGCCGTGGCCCAGGTCCTTCATGGCCCACAGGAACGCCGAGTTGCGCGGCGTGAGTGCGGGCACCTTGCCTTGGGCGGCGATGGCGGCGGTGGGCAGCTGTGTGGATGTGGTGGTGGCCAGTGACTTCGTCATGCGGCCGTCCAGCCAGGCATAGCCGGTGCTCACGTCCCAGCGGCCGGGCAAGCGGCCGTTGGCGGTCAGCTCCAGGCCGTTGGTGCGCTGGGTGCCCACGTTGATCTGGCGTCCAGGGTTGGCGGGGTCTGTGTTCTTGATGTTGGTGCGCTCCAGGTTGAAGAGCGCGCCGGTGACATTGAGGCGGCCGTCCAGCAGGTCGAGCTTGACGCCGATTTCCTTGTTCTCGGTGATCTCTGGTTCGGCGCCGGTGTTGTTGGCGGCCAGCGCAAACGCTTCGGCCGAGGGCTGGAAGGATTTGCTGTACGACACGTAGTACGACACCACATCGCTCGGCTGCCACACCAGGCCCGCGCGAGGGCTGAACTTTTTGTCGGTGCGCGAGAGCGTTGCGAGCTTGCGGTCGAACGTGGTCTCTTGCCCGAAGACGTCGTAGCGGGCGCCCACCAGCGCCTTCCATTGGGGCGCCAGCGTGATCTGGTTTTGCCAGTACAGCGCGGCCGTGTCTTGCGTGGTGTGGCTGGGGATGGCGCTGTCGGCGTTGTAGTTGGCCGTTGGGATGGCGGGAGCAGGGCGGTTGCCGGGGTTGAAGAGTGGCACGCGGTCTGCGCCACCGGTGACGGACTCGGAGCGTTTCTTTTGCTGGCCCAGTTCCACACCCATCAGCCACTCCTGCTTCAAGCCGCCGAGCTGGTTGCGCCACGTCACGTCGGTCTGGTTGAAGAAGCCTTTTTCATCGCGCAGGATGAACGAGCGCGTGCGGCCCACGGTCAGGTTCACCGGGTCGGTGGTGCCGCCGGGCAAGGTGTTGTAGCGGTCCAGCGTGTAGTCGTACAGGCGCGTGACGTTGCGCACCGACCAGTCGTCGTTGAAGCGGTGGTTCAGCGTGGCCGCGAACGACTGCATGGTGCTGGTGGTGGTGTCGTCCTGCGCGGCGTTGCTGGAGCCGTAGTAGGTGCTCGCGGGCACGTTGACTGGGCGGCCGTTGAGCGCAGGGATGCCGAAGTCCGTCAGGCGCTTGTCGCGCGCGTTGGTGTACTGCAGCAGCAGGTCGGTCTGCGCCGCGAGCTTGAGCGCGAGCGAGGGCGCGAAGTTGTGGCGCTTGACGAACTGCTGGTCGCGGTAGCTGCCCGAGTCTTCGACGGCGGCGTTGATGCGGAAGGCGGCGGTGTCGCTGATGCCCACATTCACGTCGGCCGTGGCGCGGCGGTAGTCAAAATTGCCCAGGCCCAGCGATGCCTCGCCCGAGGTCTCGCCAAACTTGGGCTTCTTGGTCACGCGGTTGATCAGGCCACCCGACGATCCGCGCCCGTACAGCACTGCGGCAGGGCCCTTGAGCACTTCCACACGTTCGATGTCGGCCAGGTCGCGGAAGTACAGCGCATCGTCGCGCACGCCGTCCACAAACTGGTCGGCAATGGCGGTAAAGCCGCGTATCACCACCTGGTCGCGCTGGCCGTCGCCATGGCTCATGGCCACGCCCGGCACGTTGCGCAGCGCGTCCTCCATGGAGCGCGCGCCCTGGTCGCGCAGGAGCTGCGCGGGCACCACGTTCACCGCCTGGGGCACGTCGCGCAGCGGCGCGCTGCCCTTGGTGGCCGTGCTGGCGGCGGCGGGCGAATAGCCGTCGTCGTCCGCGCTGGATTGCACGGTGACCTCGCCCAGCGTCTGCGGCGTGGTCTGCGCAACTGCAGGGGGCGGCGCCGTCGTCTGCGCCAGTGCTGTGCCACACAGCGTGGCAAGCAGGGCGGCCACCAGCGGGTGGAGGCGATAGGGGGTTGGTGTGTAAGCGTGCATGGTTTTCCTTGGAGTGAGCGCAACGCGGTTGGCGAAAAGCCCTTGCACCTCGTGGCCTGGCGCGTGCCGCGAAGGCCCGCTGTCTGGGATGTGGTGGGGCCGTGAAAACAGAAAAGCGAGATCGAGCCCGAGCGGGCTCAGCGCACGGCTGCGGGAGCGTGGAGCCTGGCTATCACCACCCCAGCGCCCGCGCCAGCAGGCCCGCCAGCAGGGCGGCGCCAGCCAGTTCGGGCGTGCGCCGGGGCTGCCAGGTGACGGTGGCCGTGACCGCCACGGCGGCCACCGACAGGGCCACGGACCATGCCGTTACGCCCAGGGATGCCGGCACGCCCCCCGGCGGGTGCGCCGCTGCCAGCCACAGCGAAAGCACCAGCAGCAGCCAGCCCGAGCGGCGCAACGCCACCAGGCGGCGCATGGAGCCTTCCTGGCCCAGGGCGTCTTCGTGGTGGCGATCCATGCCCAGCGCAATGGCCGACCAGGCGGCAAAGCACAGAAGAAAGGCAGACATGGCTCAGGCTCCCGAGGTGGAGGTTTCGGCAGGCGCCACGGGCACCGACGGGGCAGGCCGCGCGGGTCGCGCACTCCGTGCAGGCGCACCGCACCGGGGCGTGCGACCAGGGCGCACACGCCACGCCAGCCAGCCCAGCAGCAGCCCGGTGGCCAAAAACGACAGGTCCATGCTGGCCCACACCCATTCGCGCGCGGGCAGGCTCACGCCCAGGTGGGTGTGTGTGGTCAGCGCGTTGATCAGCGGCAGCGCGACCCACACCAGGCCCGCAGCGGCCAGCGGCACCGTCCAGCCCAGGCGGTGCGGGCGCACCACCGCGCAGGCCAGCGCCCACAGCAGCGTGATGCCCCAGGCGCTGAAGAACCAGGCCAGCTCTGCATCCGCTCGGCCCTCGATGCCCACAGGGATCAGGCGGTTGGCGGCCAGGTACACGCCACACGCCAGCGGCAGCCCGGCCAGTGTCGCGATGTTGATACCAGCCACCAGGCGCTCGCCAAACGGCGCTTTGGGGTGCGCAGCGGGCGCGTTGCTGGTTGTGTTGCTGGTCGTTTTGGCCGCCCCTTGGCGGCTGGCCTGTGTCTGCGACTTGGCGCTGCGCTTGACCGACCACAGCACCATGCCCGTGGCAATCATCAGGCTGCCCAGCACCCCAAAACCGAACAGCGCCCAGCGCAGGCCCACATCGGCAAACCGCGCCATGTGCAGGCCATACAGCACACCATAGGTCTTGACGGCGGGGCTGATGGCATCGGCCTGGTCCAGCCATTGGCCGGTGGTGGCATCAAACAGCAGGCGCGGTGGGCGGTACTGCAGGCGGTCGCCTTCGTGGCGCGTTACCTCCACCACGGCGCGGCCGTTGGCATCGCGGCGCGCCTGCACGCTGCCGATGCGCCCGCCCTGCCAGCGGGTGGTGGCCGCGTCGATGATGGGCTGCAGGGCGATGGCGGGCAGGGGTTCCACCTTGTCGCCCGCACCCCGGCGGGGACGGCTTTCGGGCTTTTCGCCCTGCAGGTCGGCAAAGTACGCGTTGGAGTCCACGCCTTTCTCGTTCTTGTAGTTGGCGGCAATGCCCGCAGGCATGTACAGCGTGTGGAAGATCATCAGCCCGCTGAAGGTGATCATCAGATAGAACGGCAGCACCAGCACGCCGCTGACGTTGTGCGCATCCAGCCAGGCACGCTGCCCGCCCTTGGTAGGGCGGAAGGTGAAGAAGTCCTTGAAGATGCGGCGGTGTGTGATCACGCCGGTGATGAGCGCCACAAACATCAGCATCGTGGCCACGCCCACCACCCAGCGGCCTTGGATAGTCCAGCGGCCTTTTTGCGCAGTGCGCAGCTCGAAGTGAAAGCGGTAGAAAAAATCACCGCCCATGGTCTGGCGCGCCTCGATGGGCTCGCCCGTCTGCGGGTTCATGCGCAGCGTTTCAAAGCGCCCGTTGCCGGTGCCGCGCCAGAGCATGTTGACGGCTGGGTCGCGGTCATCGGGCAGGTGCAGGATCCACTGGGTGACGTCGGGGGCCTTGCGCACCAGCGCGTCCACGGACTTCTGTGCCACCTGCGCATCGGCCGCGTCGGTGCGCGGCAGCCCGTGCATCTCGGGCCGCATCCACAGGTTGAACTCGTTCTTGAAGAACGACAGCGTGCCCGTGAGGAAGATCGCAAACAGCAGCCAGCCGAGGATGAGCCCTGCCCAGGTGTGCAGCCACGACATCGCTTGGCGAAAGCCTTCGCGGTCGGCGCTCTTGCGCACGGTGGAGGTCGCTGTTGTCATGGCGTTCCCCTCATCCATTGCGGCGCCATGGCGCACGCGCCCAGTGCCAGGGCGGGCAGCAGCGTGCCGCCCCAGGCGCCCCAGGCCGTGCGCGCATAAAACGCCCATCCCGCCGCCATGGTATAGGCCAGCCAGGCCAGCATGGTGGCGGTCAGCACGGCCTCCACGCGCGGCATCCACAGCGCCAACACCAACGAAAGCGCAGCGGTGAACCCTGCCGCCAGCGCATAGCCGCCAGCGATGGCCGCCATGGCGCGGGAGGTGATGGCCAGGCGGTAGCGCCAGTCAACGCGGGCTGCCTTCATGGCCGACCTGCGGCGGCACCCAGCGCGGTGCGGCCTTCAAAAAAGGAGAGAAGCAGAACTCCTGCAGGGCAGGGGCTGGCGGTGCTGCGCGGCATCAGAAAGGCTCCAGGCAGTAGGTGTCGTACGGCAAACGTACAAACGCTGGCTGCAGCGGCGGAGAGCCCGGCTGACTGGCTGGCTAGGTGTTAAAGGGAATCACGGGACCTGCCCTTGCAGATCGGGAGCTGCAAGAAGGAATGGCCTTGGTCGTAAGAACGCATTCTACTTTTGTTGAGAAGCATTCGCATTTATAAAAATGCTATTTGCGCTGGTTTGATGTGTGCTTGCAACAGCTTGTGACATCGGGGTAGGGCTGTGCTTCGCAGCCCCGTGCAATCGGGGGAGCTTGGTGATGGCGTGGGCACAAAAAAACGGGCCTCGGCCCGTTTTTTGTTGTTCTTCTTGGTACTTTTCGTGGAGCGCTCTGGTGCAGTCTTGGCGTTACTCCACGTCACCCATCTGCGATTGCAGGTAGTTCTGCAAGCCCACCTTGCCGATCAGATCGATCTGGGTTTCCAGGAAGTCGATGTGCTCCTCGGTGTCGTCCAGGATCTTTTGCAGCAGGTCGCGCGAGACATAGTCACGAACCGTTTCGCAGTGGGCGATGCCATCCTTGATGGTGGCCTGGGCGCCTTGTTCGGCGCGCAGGTCGCAGGCCAGGATCTCTGGTACGTCTTCGCCGACCTGGATCTTGGCCAGGTCCTGCAGGTTGGGCAGGCCATCCAGCGTGAAGATGCGGTCCATGAGCCAGTCGGCATGCTTCATCTCGCCGATGGATTCCGAATACTCCTTCTTGGCCAGCTTGTCGAAGCCCCAGTGCTTGAGCATGCGGTAGTGCAGGAAGTACTGGTTGATGGCCGTGAGTTCGTTCTTGAGCTGGGCCTGCAGATGGCCAATGACCTGTGCGTCACCTTTCATGGGGACTCCTTGTTGTGTTGTGTTGATTCGGCCCCGATTGTCGTGAGCCATATCAACACGCGCAAGGCATATCCCTGCTAGAGCGCGCTGGCTGCGTGTGAGGTTGATAGGCGTTCGCGTTCACCCCGGCTGACCCCATCCGGCCCGGTAGGCCCGATGGGGCTGCGCAGGCCGTGCGCGGGGCTATTGTGCGGCGCGTGGCGCGGCGGCCTGTGTGCCCATGGCGGTTGCGGCTGCAGACGATGGCGCCGTGCGCCGCTCACGCCAGTGCGCCAGGCCCAGCCATACCGTGGGCACCAGCACCAGGGCCAGCGAGATGGCCTGGGCAATGGTGCCTTCGGCCAGATCTTCGGTGGCCGCATGCCAGTAAGCGTTGTCGATGCCGGGTATCGCTGCGCCTTCGGTGAACTCATGGAACGCATACACCACCAGTTGCACCGCAAACACCGCCATGAACCACGACGTGACGCGGAAGAACCGCGCAAGGTTCACCGCGCGACCGTAGCGCGTCCAGGCCCAGGCGATGGCAATGGCCAGCGCCAGGCCCGCCAGACCGCCCCAGGCCATGTAGCCCAGCTCGGCGCTGCGGGCCAGGGCGGCGAGCATGGTGGCGGTTTCCACGCCTTCGCGGCCCACCATGAAGAGGGCAAACAGGAACACCGCCACCCAGGCGCGCGGGCCTTCCAGCACACTGGCGCGGTCCATGCGCTGGGCAATGTCCTGGCCCATGCCTTGGCCCGCACGGCGCATGTGCACCACGCACCAGGCCACGGTGGCGGCAGCCACCAGCGCCATGCCACCCTCGGCTGCGGGCGACAGCGCACCCACCTGCGAGAGCACCCAGCCCAGCACCAGCGAGAGCAGGGCTGCCACGCCCACGCCCGCGCGCAGTGGCAGCAACAGGTGCAGGCGCCCGGTCTTGCGCAGGTACAGGGTGGCAATCGCCACCACCAGCAGGGCTTCCAGCCCTTCGCGGAAACAGATCAGAAGTGTTTGGAACATGGTGTTTGAGGTCTTTGCTATAAATTTATGAGCTGCTTGCGCTTATCAATAAGCGCTGCAGGCCGTTTTGACCAATATTTCAGAGGCGTCGAGCTTTGGCTGGCCCACTGCAGCAAAGTGGCATGGGCGGCGTTGCTGCAGTGCGGTAGATGATAAAACTAAACGCGAATCAGTTGTATTTGAATGTTTGATATGCCGCAAGGGTTGACCGGGTGGGCGGTGGTTCTTGCAGCGGCTTCCTTGCGGTCTTTGGGGGTTTAAAAGGGGGCAAAATGCCCGCCCCGGCCTGAGGGCAGGGTGTCACTGTATAGTCACAGGCAATTGATTCAATCAAATCAATTAATTGGATTGATGGTCTCGAAAGGCCTAGACTTCAGTCCTGTTCAGTTAACCAACCACTAAGGAAACAGCAATGTCCCTGATCAATACGCAAGTTCAGCCCTTCAAGACCACCGCTTTCGTCAACCGTGACGGCAAGGGTGAATTCATCGAAGTGACCGAGCAGTCCCTCAAGGGCAAGTGGTCCGTGCTGATCTTCATGCCCGCAGCCTTCACCTTCAACTGCCCCACCGAAATCGAAGACGCTGCCGACAACTACGCTGAATTCCAAAAGGCCGGTGCCGAGGTTTACATCGTGACCACCGACACCCACTTCTCGCACAAGGTGTGGCACGAAACCTCCGACGCCGTGGGCAAGGCCAAGTTCCCCCTGGTCGGCGACCCAACGCACCAGCTGACCAACGCTTTCGGCGTGCACATTCCTGAAGAAGGTCTGGCACTGCGTGGCACGTTCGTGATCAACCCCGATGGCGTGATCAAGACCCTGGAAATCCACTCCAACGAAATCGCCCGCGACGTGTCGGAAACCCTGCGCAAGCTCAAGGCTGCCCAGTTCACCGCCGCCAACCCTGGCCAAGTCTGCCCCGCCAAGTGGAAGGAAGGCGCCAAGACCCTGACGCCTTCGCTGGACCTGGTCGGCAAGATTTAAGAAGGTGTGAAAGAGCCCGCCATGCCCGCTCGTCCCGCAAAAACGCGCACCCTCGTCGTTGCAAATGCTCGCCATAGCCCAAGCTATGCCTGCGCTTTGCGCCTAGACGGAGCACGTTTGTGCGGCCCGCTCTGGCACGCCGGGCCCCTTCCCACCTTCTAGCCGCTTTTCTCGGCCTCTGAAGCCGGACAGCGTCATGGCGCCTGTGCGCCGTGCCGTCCGGCTTTTTTACGCCCGGAGTTTGACCCGCAGGCTTGATCTGAATCCCGCTTGCCATCACGCTCCCCACATACAACTCCAAATTCAAAGGACGCCACCATGCTCGACGAACAACTCAAGACCCAACTCGCCGCCTACCTGGAGCGCGTGCAGCAGCCGTTTGAGCTGGTGGCATCCCTGGACGACAGCGAGACTGCGCGCGACATGCGCGAGCTGCTGACAACCATCCAATCCCTGCGCAGCGACAAGATCACCTTGCGCACCGACGGCAACGATGCGCGCAAGCCATCCTTCAGCCTGCAGCGCGCGGGCGCCACCAACAGCCTGCGTTTTGCCGGCCTGCCCCTGGGCCATGAATTCACTTCGTTGGTGCTGGCCCTGCTGTGGACGGGCGGCCACCCGCCCAAGGTGGAGCAGGATGTGATCGATTCGATCAAGGCCCTGGATGGCGACTTCAACTTTGAGGTCTACATGAGCCTGACCTGCCACAACTGCCCGGACGTGGTGCAGGCGCTGTCGCTCATGGCCATCGTCAACCCCAAGGTCAAGACCACTGTGATCGAAGGCGGCGCCTTCCAGCAGGAAGTGACCGAGCGCGAAATCATGGCCGTGCCCATGGTGTTTTTGAATGGCCAGGTCTTCGGCTCCGGCCGCATGACGATTGAAGAAATCGTCGCCAAGCTCGACACCGGCGCCGCCGCCCGCGAAGCCGCCAAGCTCAGCGCCAAGGCCCCGTACGACGTGCTCATCGTTGGTGGTGGCCCCGCTGGCGCAGCCGCCGCCGTGTACGCCGCCCGCAAAGGCATCCGCACCGGCGTTGCTGCCGAGCGCTTTGGCGGTCAGGTCAATGACACGCTGGCGATTGAAAACTACATCTCGGTGCTCGAAACCGACGGCCCCAAGTTCGCCGCCGCACTCGAAGCCCATACCCGCGCCTACGGCGTGGACATCATGAACCTGCAACGCGCCGACAAGCTCATCCCCGCGGCCGAGCCAGGTGGCCTCATCAGCGTGCAGATGGCCAACGGCGCCACGCTGCAGTCCAAGACGGTGATCCTGTCCACCGGCGCCCGCTGGCGCAATGTCAACGTGCCCGGCGAAGCCGAGTACAAGAACAAGGGCGTGGCCTACTGCCCGCACTGCGACGGCCCGCTGTTCAAGGGCAAGCGCACGGCGGTCATCGGCGGCGGCAACTCGGGTGTCGAGGCTGCCATCGATCTGGCTGGCATCGTGGCCCACGTCACGCTCATCGAGTTTGCCGACCAGCTCAAGGCCGACGCCGTGCTGGTCAACAAGCTCAAGAGCCTGCCCAACGTGACCATCCACACCAACGCGCAGACGACAGAGATCACAGGCGCCGACGGCAAGGTGAACGGCCTCAAATACAAGGACCGCGCCACCAACGTGGAGCACCTGGTGCCGCTGGAAGGCGTGTTCGTGCAGATCGGCCTCGTGCCCAACACCGAGTGGCTCAAGGGCACGGTGGAGCTGTCCAAGTTCGGCGAAATCATCGTCGACTCGCACGGCCGCACCAACATCCCCGGCGTGTTCGCAGCGGGCGACTGCACCACGGTGCCTTTCAAGCAGATCGTGATTGCTGCGGGCGATGGATCGAAGGCGGCGCTGAGCGCGTTTGACCACCTGATCCGCATGCCGGTGGTGGCTGCGGCCGAAGGCGCCAAGGCTCCCGAAGCGCAGCGCGAAGCCGTGGCAGCGTAAAGCTGCACCGCACGTCCCCTCTCCCCAACCCCTTCCCGCAAAGGTAGGGTTAGTGATGCGGGGAATACTCCAACAAAATTGGCCCCTAGCGCTTGATGGATAAGTGCTAATAGCTATAAAAATAAGAGCGACTGGATGTTTCGGCATCCAGTCGCTTTGTTTTGGGGTGTCTGTCCGGGAGGGGCTGAAGTCGCCCAGGCGGTGTTGCGTTGGATGGCTGGATGGCGCCGACGTTTGCGGAGAAAGCGGCTGTGCTTGGGCCTGTAAAGCACCATCAAGAAGGGTTTTAAATTGTTGCTATTGAGAATTATTCTCATATAATTTCATCCCATCAGCCAGCTACAACGGCCCATCCTTCTGTCCGCAGAAGCCAGGACCGTCTGCATGGAGCCAGCTCTGTATTCGTTGTCGTTTCAGAGAAGGATTCCCCTCCGTGGCGCAGGCATTCCGTTCCCCTCCGTTTTCTTCCCGGTGCGCACAGGCGCACGCCTCCGATCAATGGCTGCAAGGCCGTCTGCGGCCGCTTGCATGGCTGGTGGCCTGTGCGTGCGCCGCCATCGGCAACGCGCATGCGCAAGATGCGGCCCAGTTGGTGGCTGCAGCGCCGCAGCTCAAAGAAGTGGTCATCAGCGGCTCGCGCAGCGAGCAGGATCGCGACGAGCTGCCCATGAGCATCGACGTGATCAATGCGCAGGCCATCGAGGAAGGCCAGGTGCGCGACATCCGCGACGTGGCGCGCGAGTTGCCCAACGTGTCGGTCACACGGTCGCCCGCACGCTTCACGCTGGCCAGTGGCTCTACGGGGCGCGAGCAGAACGCGGGCTTCAACATCCGGGGGCTGGACGGTAACCGCGTGTTGATGATGGTGGATGGCATTCGCCTGCCGCGCAGTTATGTCTTCAGCGCCAATGCCTTCGGGCGCGACTACCTGGACATCGGGCTGCTGCAGCGCATCGAGGTGGTGCGCGGCGCCACCTCGGCGCTGTATGGCTCCGACGGCATGGCGGGCCTGGTCAACTTCATCACGGCAGACCCATCGGCCTTCCTCGACGGCGACAAGCGCATCGGCGGCCGGGTGAGCCTGGGCTATGACGGCGACGAGCACGGCAAGCGCGTGGGCGCCACGGTGGCGGGCAAGGCGGGCGACACGGTGCAGTGGCTGCTGGGCGGCAACGTCACCCGCGCCAGCGAGCTGGACAACATGGGCACCAACGATGCGGCCAATGCCGACCGCACCAAGCCCAATCCGCAAAAGGACAAGAGTGGCGCGCTGTTGGGCAAGGTCATCCTCACGCCGGGCGGCGGCCAGCGCCATGTGTTCACGCTGGAGCATGTGGACAAGACCTCCGACTACGAGCTGCTCACCGCACGTTCCAAGCCGCCGCTGGCCGCCACGTCCGTGCTGGGCTCCACGTCGTTCACCGACATGCAGCGCAGCCGCGCGACGTGGGAAGGCAACTGGCGCGTGAACACTGCGTTTGCCGATGATGTGAAGGCCACGCTGAGCTGGCAGGACGCCCATTCGCGCGAGTACATCACCGAAGACCGCAACACCGCCGCCGACCGCGTGCG
Organism: Acidovorax sp. FG60; assembly: GCF_057808995.1. Lineage (NCBI taxonomy): Bacteria > Pseudomonadati > Pseudomonadota > Betaproteobacteria > Burkholderiales > Comamonadaceae > Acidovorax > Acidovorax sp. FG60. The sequence continues at coordinate 14,325 of NZ_JBMDJC010000028.1, read as the reverse complement.
CGACGTGACCTACGACGAGCGCACCTGGCAGGCCAACCTGCAGGGCAGCAAGGTGCTGCGCAACGGCGGGCCGTGGGTGCAGAAGATCACCTACGGGCTGGACTACACGGCGGCCAAAGTCGAGAACCTGCAGACCGGCGTGACGCCGCCCACGGGCGAGACCTTCCCGCTCAAGCGCTTCCCCGACACCACCGAGACCAGCACCGCCCTGTATGTGCAGGACGAGTTCGTGAGCGGGCCCTGGAGCATCACGCCCGGCGTGCGCTTCGACACCTTCCGCATCAAGGCCGACCAGGCGGGCTTCGGCGCGCAGGCGGTGTCCCTGTCGGGCAATGCGACCTCGCCCAAGTTCGGCGTGCTGTACCGCGCCAGCGAGCAGTGGAGCGTGTTTGGCAACTATGCAGCGGGCTTCCGTGCGCCCAATGCGGGGCAGGTCAACGCCTTCTTTGAGAACCCGGTGGGCAACTACCGCACAGTGCCCAACGCCAACCTCAAGCCGGAGAAGAGCCAGAACTTTGAGCTGGGCGTGCGCGGGCGTATGGAGCGTTTGTCCATCGAAGCCGCAGCATTCACTGGCCGCTACAAGGACTTCATCGAAGATCTGCGTCAGGTCAGCGGCACGGGCGCGCCGGGTAACCCGCTGGTGTTCCAGTCGGTCAACATCGGCCGCGTCAAGCTCAATGGTTTCGAGGTCAAGGGCGACATGCGCTGGGGCCAGTGGGCGGGCGGGCAGTGGAGTTCTCCGTTTGCCTATGGCCAGACACGCGGCCGAGATACCACCACCGGCAAGCCGGTGAACACCGTGGACCCATCGCGCCTGACGGCGGGCCTGCGCTATGACAGCGGCGGCTGGCTGGCGCGGCTGGACATGACCCATGCCGCCGCCAAGAAGGCCAGCGACGTGAGCGTGGCCACGGGCAGCACGCAGTTCCTCACGCCGTCGTACACGGTGCTGGACCTGGCGGCGCAGTGGCGCATCCGCAAGGACCTGCGCCTGAACGCGGGCATCTACAACCTCACCGACAAAAAGCACTGGCGCTGGGCCGACGTGCGCGGCCTGGCCGCGAATGCCAGCTTCATCGACGCCTACAGCCAGCCGGGCCGCGCAGTGCGCGTGTCGCTGGTGGCGGATTTTTAAGGCACAGCCCATCAAGGAGACAGACCATGAGCCATGCACCTGACACGCCCGATACGCCCACCTCCGGCGCCCATTGCGATGAGGAATACAGCCTGCCCTGCGCCGAGGCGCTGCTGGCGGGCACCCTGGCCCTGATGACGGGCTATGTGCAGGCCTGCTGCGACAACCACCGTGGCGCCATGGGCCGCAAGATATCGGCCAACCTGCAGATGCTGGCCGATGCGGAAGGCTTCACACCGCATTTCCGCACCGTGGTCTGGAGCCTGCAAGGCCGCTGGGACCAGCAAAACAAGGCGCGCCAGGACGTGGCCGCCAGCGCCGCGATGGTGGCTGCCGAACAACGCCGCGTGCTGTGGCACACCGCGCCGGAGGCAGTGCAATGAATGCCGCAGTGACGAACCCCCCAAGCGCTCCGGCCCATCCGCCGCAAGCCGCCCCCGACATCCGTGAGAGGTTCGCCGCAGCCCGCGCAGCGGGCAAGCGTGCCAAGGACGCAGCCGAGAGCCTGGGGCTGTCGGAAGGCGCAGCCGTGGCCGCCCATGCAGGCGAGCACGGTCACCCACTCAAGGCCCAGCCGCTGCAGGGCTCGTGGCTGGAGCTGCTGCAGTCGCTCGAAGCCTGCGGCCCGCTGATGGCGCTCACGCGCAACGAAGGCACGGTGCACGAGAAGACCGGCGTGTACACGCACGTGTCGGCCACCGGGCCGGTGGGCATTGCGCTGGGCGAAGACATCGACCTGCGCCTGTTCTTTGCGCAGTGGCATGCGGGTTTTGCAGTGACCGAGCTGGCCAGCGACCCCGCCAAACCGCCATCGCGCAGCCTGCAGTTCTACAACGCGCATGGCCGTGCTGTGCACAAGATATTCACGCGCGATGCCACCGACCTGGCTGCGTTCGACGCAGTGGTGAGCCGCTTCGTGCAACCCAGCGCCGGTTACGTGTTTGGTCCGGAGCCCGCGCCAGCGGCTGTGCTGCCCGACGCCGACATCGACGCCCAGGGCTTGCGCGAGGCCTGGGCCGCCATGCAGGACACCCACGAGTTCTTCGGCCTGACCAAAAAGTTCGGCGTGGAGCGCCAGCAGAGCTTTCGCCTGGTCGAAGGCCAGTTTGCCTGGCGCGCCGCACCGCAGGCCGTGGCGCGCCTGCTGGACGAAGCGGCGGTGGACGGCCTGCCCATCATGGTGTTCGTGGGCAGCGGCGGCTGCATCCAGATCCACACCGGGCCGGTGCGCAACATCCAGCCGCTCGATACGCCGCGTGCGCAGTGGATCAACGTGCTGGACGAAGGCTTCAACCTGCACCTGCGCACCGACATGATTGCCAGCGTGTGGGTGGTGGAGAAGCCCACGGCCGATGGTGTTGTCACCTCGGTCGAGGCTTTTGACCGCGCGGGCGAGCTGATGGCCATGTTCTTCGGTGCACGCAAGCCCGGCAAGCCCGAACTGCAGGGCTGGCGCGACCTGGTGGCACGCTTGCCTGGCGTGCAGGAGCTGGCCCATGCTGCGTGATCCGATGGCCGTGCAAAGCTGGGGGCAAGGTGGCGCGCGTCGGCGGCTGCTGCGCAGTGTGGCGGCTTTGCCTTGGTTGTCTGCGATGGGGGCCGGGGCCGCCTGGGCCGCCCGCCCGGCGCGCATCGTCTCGCTGGGCGGCGCGCTGACCGAGGTGGTCTACCTGCTGGGCGCACAAGGCCAGCTGGTGGGCACCGACACCACCAGCCTGTTCCCCGAGGCCGCGCTCAAGACCGCCAAGGTCGGCTACATGCGCCAGCTCTCGGCCGAGGGCTTGCTCTCGCTTAAGCCCGATGCCGTGGTGGGCACCACCGAGGCCGGGCCGCCCGTGGTGCTGGACCAGGTGCGCAGCGCTGGCGTGCGCGTGGAGCTGGTGCAGGCCGACCACACCTGGGACGAGGTGCGGCGCAAGGTCGCCATCGTGGGCCGCGTGGCGGGCCGCGAGCGCGAGGCCCAGGCCCTGCAGGCGGACCTGGATGCGCAGTGGGCGGCAGTGCAAAAGCAGGTGGCAGCCACCACGCGGCGCCCGCGCGCCATCTTCATCCTGTCGCACGGCGGCAGCCCCATGGTGGCAGGCACGGGCACGGCGGCCGATGCGCTGATCCGCTTTGCGGGCGCGACCAATGCCATCACGCAGTTCGCAGGCTACCGGCCCCTCACGGCCGAGGCCATGGCCAGCGCGGCGCCCGAGGTGCTGCTCAACAGCACGCAGGGCATCGAGGCACTGGGCGGCGAGGCCGCCTTCTGGCAGCGGCCCGAGCTGGCGCTCACGCCCGCTTTCCGCCGCAAGGCGCTGGTGGCCATGGAGGCCAGCCACCTGCTGGGCTTTGGCCCGCGCCTGCCCGGCGCCGTGCGCGAGCTGCACACCCGCACCCAGGCGATCACCGCGTGAGCAGTGTGGCTGTGGCGCAGCCGGGTGCGCGCTGGAGTCCCGGGCGCCTGTCTCCCCGCACGGCGATAGGTGTAGGGGCAGTGCTGGTCGTGCTGGCCTTGGTCTGGGCCAGCACGCGGGGCGCCTACGCCATTGCACCCGCCCAGCTGTGGCAGGTGCTGCTGCAGGCTGTGGGCGCAGCGCCGTCGGCCGAGCAGGCACCCGAATACCTGGTGTTCATCAACATCCGACTGCCGCGCCTGCTGATGGGCGTGGCCGCCGGGGCGGGCCTGGGGCTGGCCGGTGCGCTGATGCAGGGCCTGTTTCGCAACCCGCTGGCCGACCCCGGGCTGGTGGGCGTGAGCAGCGGCGCCGCGCTGGCGGCGGCCGTCACCATTGTGCTGGGCAGCCACTGGCTGCCCGACCTGCCGCGCACGCTAGGCAGCTGGACACTGGTGGGCATGGCCTTTGGCGGCGGCCTGCTCGTCACGACGCTGATCTATGCACTGGCGCAGGCCGATGGCGGCACGCGCATGGGGCTGATGCTGCTGGCCGGTGTGGCGGTCAATGCGCTGGCGCTGGCGGGGCTGGGCTACCTCAATTTCATCTCTACCGACGAGCAGCTGCGCAACCTCCAGATGTGGCTGCTGGGCAGCCTGGGCGGTGCGCGCTGGAGCGCCGTGGCGCTGGTGGGCGCCATCGTGGCGGTGGCCTGCGGCCTGGGCCTGGCGCTGGCGCGCCCGCTCAACGCGATTGCGCTGGGCGAGGCGCAGGCTGCTCTGCTGGGCGTGCCGGTGGAGCGCACCAAGCGCCTGGCGGTCCTGGTCACCGCGCTGGCCGTGGGCGCGGTGACGGCGGCCACCGGCATCATCGGTTTCATCGGCCTGGTGGCACCGCACTGGGTGCGCCTGGTGGCGGGGCCGGACCACCGCGTGGTGCTGCCGGGCTCGGCCCTGCTGGGCGCCGCGCTGGTGCTTGCGGCCGACGGCGTGGCGCGCACCATCGTGCAGCCTGCCGAGCTGCCGCTCGGCGTGCTCACGGCCTTCATTGGCGTGCCGCTGTTTCTGGCCATGCTGCGCCAGTTTCGGAGCAAGGTATGAATGCCGCCGTCGCATCCCCGGTCACCACCACCGCCGATCTGCTGGTGTGCGACCAGCTGGGTGTGGGCGTGTCCGGCAGGCCCTTGCTGGCCACCGTGCATACGCAGTTCGTGCCCGGGCGCGTCACGGCCATCCTGGGCCCCAACGGCGCGGGCAAGTCCACCCTGCTGGCCATGCTTTCGGGCCAGCGTGCGCCGCGCTCGGGCCATGTGTGGATGGGCGGGCAACCGGTGTCCGGCCAAGGCGCCCAGGCCCTGGCCCGCCAGCGTGCCGTGCTGCCGCAGGACACGGCCGTGGCCTTCGACTTCACGGTGCGGGAGGTGGTGGAGATGGGGCGCTTTCCCCACCGCCAGCAGCCCAGCCGCCACGAAGCGCGCATCGTGACCGAGGCGATGCAGGCCACCGGCGTGGCCCACCTGGCCGGGCGCAGCATCAACACCTTGTCGGGCGGCGAACGCGCCCGCAGCCACCTGGCCCGCGCGCTGGCCCAGATCTGGGAGCCCCTTCCCGATGGCGCCACCCGCTGGCTGCTGCTGGATGAGCCCACCGCCGCGCTCGACCTGGCGCACCAGCACCACACGCTGGCCCTGGTGCGCCGCTGGGCGGTGGAGCAGGGCGTGGGCGTGGTCGCGGTGCTGCACGACCTGAACCTGGCCCTGCGCTACGCCCACGACAGCCTGCTGCTCGCCCCGGGCCTGGCGGGCCCGCGCAGCGTGCACGCCACAGCCCACCTGCTCACCCCCGCCACCATCGCGCAGGTGTGGGGCGTGCACAGCACGCCAGTGCTGGCGGCCGACGGGGTGCCGCAGTACCTGGTGGCGGCGCAATGAATGGCGTTTTATGACAAAAGTGGCCTCTGCCGCGCTATGGGTCTCAAAGATTGCTATCAAAAATGAAGCGTCTGCATGGTGTGCCTGTGCAACCCATGGAGGTAGGCCCCTCAACCCGTCAGGCTATCTGGCGGGGCGGGTGGTGCGGCCTGCTTAGAATCCCGCTGCCCATGCGCCGCTTGCTGCTCGTCTTTCTGTTGGTGTTCATGCCGCTCCAGTCCATCTGGGCGGCGGCCTCGCCCTATTGCGGGCACGAGTCAGCGCCGCAGGCTTCGCACTTTGGCCACCATGTGCACGAGCACCATGGCGACGAAGGGGCCGACCACTCGGTCCCGGGGGGCTCCCCCAGTACCCTGGCCGACATGGACTGCCATGCCTGCCACGGCACAGGCGGCGGCCTGGCGCACAGTGCCAGCGCCCAGGCCATCGTGGTGGCCGTGGCGCACCCGCCGGGCCAGGCCGCACCCGCCTGGCCACCCGCACCCCTTACGCGGCCCGAACGCCCCAACTGGTCCTTCTTCGCCTGAGCGGCGAGGCGGGGGCTTGGGTGGCTCCGTTTCTTTTCCTGATGCTGTTGGAGACCTGCCTTCCCAGGCAGTAGCGGTGCTCGTCTTGCTGTTGGCATGCGTGCCCCTCTGACGTCCCCTCCGTGCATCGCGCCTCGCCGATTTCAACCTGTGGCCCCGGCCACTGCAGAGGAATCGGATGCAACCAACGAAACAACGACAACACACGCCCATCGCCGCGCTGGTGGTGATGGCGCTGGGCTGGGCACTGCTGGGCAGTGCCGCACAGGCCCAGACCTCCAACCCCGGCACAGCGCCGCTCACGCTCCAGGCCCTGTTCGAGCAGGCCTGGCAGCGCCAGCCCGAAGCGCAGTCTGCTGCCTTGCGGCGCGAGGCCGCGCAGGCCACACACAGCGCGGCGGCAGCCTGGACGGCCGAGCCCATGGCATTGGAGCTGTCCACCAAAACCGACCGCCCCGGCAGCAACCAGGGCAGCCGCGAGGCCGAAGTGGGCCTGGCCCTGCCGCTGTGGCTGCCCGGCGAGCGCGCCCGCAAGGCAGCGCTGGCCGATGCGGAAGCGCAGGCGCTGGACAGCCGCCAGCGCGCCGCGCAGCTGCAACTGGCCGCCACTGTGCGCGAAGCCTGGTGGGCCGCGCAGCGCGCGCAGGCTGACTGGGCCCTGGCGCAAGACCGGCTGCTGAACGCGCAGCGCCTGGCCGCCGACGTGGCGCGCCGCGTGCGTGCTGGCGACCTGTCGCGTGCCGACCAGGCCCAGACCGACGGCGCCGTGGCCCAGGCCGAAGCCGCCACGGCCGAGGCCCAGGGCGCGCGGGACGCAGCGCAGGCCGCACTGGCCGCCTGGGGTGTGCAGGCCGCGCCCACCCTGGCGCTGGCGGACGGGGCGGAGCCCGAGCCCCCTGTGTCAGACGCCACGGCAGCCGCTGCCCAGCACCCTGCGGCGGCCGACTGGCACGACCAGGCCGAGGTAGCCCGCCGCGCTGCCGACCTGGCTGCCGTGCAAACCCGTGCTAACCCCGAGCTGACGGTGGCCGCCACGCGCGGCCGCGAGCAGGCGGGCGACCGCTACCAGCAGACCTTCACCGTGGGCCTACGCATACCCCTGGGCGGGGGCGATCGCGCGCAGGCAAAGCAGGCCACAGCCCGCGCTGATGCCATCGATGCCGAGGCGCGTGCTGCCGTGGAGCAGAGGCGCCTGGCCGCCGACATCGCCGCCGCCATGGCCCGCGTGAAGGCCACGCAGGCCCAGCGCGATGCGCTGGCACGGCACGCGGCGCTGGCGCAGGGCACACGCGGCTTTATCGACAAGGCCTTCCGCCTGGGCGAAGCCGACGGCCCCACACGCCTGCGTGTGGAGCTGGAGGCCGCCCAGGCCGAACGCCAGTTGGCCCGCGCCCGCATCGACGCAGCGGCCGCCATCTCCCACCTGCGCCAGGCCCTGGGCCTGTTGCCGCAATGAACTCACTGTGAATCCCGACCAATTTTTAAGACAACCATGACACTCTCTTCCGCTTTCTCCACCCTGGGCCTGGCCCTGCTGCTGGGCTTGCTACCGCCGACCGCGCTGGCCGGTGCTGGTCACGACCATGGCGAAGCCCCCGCCGCAGCGGGCACAGCCCTGCCGCGCTTTGCCGCCACCTCCGACCTGTTTGAACTCGTGGGCGTGCTTGACGGGCAAAAAATCGCGCTCTACCTGGACCACGCGGGCGACAACAGCCCCGTGAAAGACGCCCGGCTAGAGCTGGACATTGCAGGCACCAGCGTGCCCGTCACCCGCGTGGCCGAAGGCGAGTTCCAGGCCACCCTGGCCGCCCCGCTGGCCGAGGGCGTGAGCCCCGTCACCGCCACCGTGGCCGCAGGCAATGAGACTGACCTGCTCGCAGGCGAGATCGACCTGCACCCCGCCGCCCACACCGATGCCGCACCGGCAGGGCTGGCCCGCCGCACCGCGCTGATCGCAGGCGCCGTGGCCGCCGTGCTGTTGGCGCTGTTTGCCGCTTGGGGACTGCGTCGGGGCCGTGCTGCCCGCATTGGCAACACCCAGCGCGTGGGAGGTGCAGCATGAAGCGCTTCCACCCCATGCCTTCCTTGCTGGCTTTGCTGATGGCCGCCGCGCTCAACGCCCCCCTGCCAGCCCTGGCAGGCCCCGGCCACGACCATGGCGACGCGCCGCCCGCGCCCACCGGCAACGGCCCCAGCCGCCAGCCCGATGGCAGCGTCTTCCTGCCCAAACCCGCGCAGCGCCAACTGGGCGTGCGCACTCTGGTGGCAGCCACCGGGCAGCACACCAAGGCTTTTGAACTGGCGGGCACCGTGGTGATGGACCCCAACGCGGGCGGCAAGGTGCAGGCCGTGCTGGCCGGCCGGCTGGAGGCCGGGCCCAAGGGCCTGCCTGGCGTGGGCCAGGCGGTGCGCAAGGGCGAGGTGCTGGCCTATGTGGTGCCCACGGCGGGCGCCATCGAGCGCTCCAACCAACTGGCCCAGCAGGCCGAACTGCGCGCTGCACGCGACCTGGCCGCACGGCGCGTGGCGCGCCTGACGGAGCTGGCCGACACCGTGCCGCGCAAGGACATCGAGGCAGCCGAGAGCGATCTGCACAGCCTCACCCAGCGCCTGGGCGCCGTGGGCGCGGGCCTGGCCACACGCGATGCGCTGGTGGCCCCCGTGTCGGGCGTCATCGCCTCAGCCAATGCCGTGGCCGGGCAGGTGGTGGATGCGCGCGAACTGGTGTTTGAGGTGGTGGACCCATCGCGCCTGCGCATCGAGGCCCTAGCTTACGACCCGGCACAGGCCCAGAGCGTGGCCGGTGCCACGCTGGCCGTGGCCGGGCAGCGCGTGCCACTGCGCTTTCTGGGCGCGGCGCGCAGCCTGCGTGATCAGGCGCAGCCGCTGCAGTTTGCGGGCGACTCGTCTGCGCTGGGCACCTTGGCCCTGGGCCAGCCGGTGCGCGTGTTCGTGCAGTCCACCGACAAGGTCGATGGCGTGCAGGTGCCCGCCGCAGCGTTGCTGCGCAACCCGGCCAACCAGACCATCGTCTGGGTCAAGGAGTCGCCCGAGCGTTTTGCGCCACGGGTGGTCACTGCTGTGCCGCTGGATGGCACCTCGGTGGCCGTGACCTCGGGCCTGAAGCCCGGCGACCGCGTGGCCACGCAGGGCGCCACGCTCATCAACCAGGTCCGCTAAGGAGTCACGATGTTCAAGTGGCTTCTCGAAAACAGCCTGGCCCACCGGCTGCTGGTGCTCATCGCCGCCGCCGTGCTCATGGCCTATGGCGCCTTCACGCTCTCGCGCACGCCGGTGGACGTGTTTCCCGACCTCAACAAACCCACCGTCACCCTCATGACCGAGGCGGGCGGCATGGCCGCCGAAGAGGTGGAGCAGCTCATCACCTTTCCGCTGGAGACCACGATGAACGGCCTGCCCGGCGTGGAAAGCGTGCGCTCCACCTCCAGCGCGGGCCTGTCGTTCATCTACGTCACCTTTGACTGGAGCACCGACATCTACCGGGCGCGCCAGATGGTGTCCGAACGCCTGTCGTCCATGGAAGAGGGCCTGCCCAGCGGCATCACGCCGCGCATGGGGCCCATCAGCTCCATCATGGGCGAGATCATGCAGGTGGCCATCCCCATCGACGCGGGCAAGACCACGCCCATGGCCGTGCGCGAGTACGCCGACTGGGTGCTGCGCCCGCGCCTCATGGCCATTCCTGGCGTGGCGCAGGTGATCCCCATCGGTGGCGAGGTGCGCCAGTTCCAGGTGCTGCCCGACACGGCGCGCATGGCAGCGCTGGGCATCACGCACGACCAGCTCACGGGCGCGCTCAAGGGCTTTGCGGCCAATACCTCGGGCGGGTTTCTGGAGCTGGGCGGGCGCGAATACCTCATCCGCCACCTGGGCCGCACCTCGCGGCTCGAAGACCTGCAGAACCTGGCCCTCACCGCCAAAAACGGCCAGAGCGTGCTGCTGCGCCAGGTGGCCGATGCCACCTTTGCCGCCGCCACCAAGCGGGGCGATGCAGGCTTTGAAGGGCAGGGCGCCGTCATCCTGGGCATCCAGAAGCAGCCCACGGCCGACACCATCGGGCTCACGCGCAGCATTGAAGCCGCGCTGGTGGACCTGAAGAACTCGCTGCCCACCGGCATGGAGGCGCCGCGCGTCACCTTCCGCCAGGCGAGCTTCATCGAGGCATCGGTCACCACGCTGCAGGGCAAGCTCATGGGCGCCTCGGTGTTTGTGGCGGTGATTTTGTTCGTGTTCCTCGGCACGCTCAGGCCCACGGTGATTGCGCTCACGGCCATCCCGGTGTCCATCTTCATCACGGCGCTGGTGTTCCAATATTTCGGTCTGTCGATCAACACCATGACGCTGGGCGGCCTGGCCATCGCCATCGGTGGCCTGGTGGACGACGCGGTGGTCGATGTGGAAAACGTGCTGCGCCGCCTGAAGATGGACCGCGCCAAGCACCCCCACCACCGCCTGCACCCCATCGAGGTGGTCAAGCTCGCGTCGATGGAAGTGCGCTCGGGCATCCTGTATGCCACGGCCATCATCGTGCTGGTGTTCTTGCCGCTGTTTGCGCTGCCGGGCATCGAGGGGCGGCTGTTTGTGCCGCTGGGCATTGCGTTCATCGTGTCCACGCTGGCCTCGCTGTTGGTGTCGGTCACCGTCACGCCGGTGCTGGCCTTCTACCTCCTGCCGCGCATGAAGAACCTGGACCATGGCGACACGCGCGTGGTGGCCTGGCTCAAGGCGCGCTACCGCAACGGGCTCTCGGCCGTGCTGGCGCGCCCGCGCACGGCCCTGGCCGTGAGCGCGGTGGCGGTGGCGCTGTCGGCAGCGGCGGTGCCGTTCTTCCCCACCACGTTCTTGCCACCGTTCAACGAAGGCACGCTGCTCATCGGCATGCGGCTCAACCCCGGCGTCACGCTGGCCGAATCGAGCGCGCTGGCGCGCCAGGCCGAGGTGCTGGTGCGCCAGGTGCCCGAGGTCACGCACGTGGGCCGGCGCAGTGGCCGCGCCGAGCTGGACGAACATGCCGAAGGCGTGCACGTGAGCGAGCTGGACGTGGGCCTGCTGCCTGCGGCCGAGCTCAAGCGCAGCATGGCCGAGGTGCAGGCCGACATCCGCAGCCGCCTCGCGCACTTGCCTGCGGCCATCGCCATCGGCCAGCCCATCTCGCACCGCATCGACCACATGCTCTCGGGCGTGCGCTCGCAAATTGCCATCAAGCTCTTTGGCGACGACCTGGACACCCTGCGCGGCCAGGCGGAAGCCCTGCGCGCGCGGCTGGCGGGCATCCCCGGCCTGGCCGACCTGGAGGTGGAAAAGCAGGTGCTGGCGCCGCAGATCACCGTGCGCGTGGACTACGCCGCCGCCGCCCAAATGGGCGTGCCCGCACCCCAGGTGCTGGCCGCGCTGCAGACGCTGGTGGAAGGCGAAAAAGTAGCCCAGGTGGTGGAAGGCAGCCGCCGCTTTGCACTGGTGGTGCGCCTGCCCGACAGCGCACGCTCCATCGATGGCTTGGCGCGTGTGCTGATCGACACGCCACGTGGCCCCGTGCCCCTGTCGCGCCTGGCCACCATCGAAGAAGGCGACGGCCCCAACCAGATCAGCCGCGACGACGGCAAGCGCCGCATCGTGCTCTCGGCCAACGCGCAGGGCAGGGCGCTGTCCGACGTGGTGGCCGACATCCGCCAGGCCGTGGGCGACACGCGCCTGCCCGAGGGCTACTTCATCACTCTGGGCGGCCAGTTCCAGGCGCAGGAAGAAGCCAGCCGCCTGGTGGGCCTGCTGGCCATCGTTTCGCTGGTGCTGATGTTTGTGGTGCTCTACACCCGCTACCGCTCGGCCACGCTGTCGGCCCTCATCATGGCCAACATCCCGCTGGCGCTGGTGGGCGCGGTGCTGGGGCTGTGGGTGTCGGGCCAGCCGCTGTCGGTGGCGGCGCTGATCGGCTTCATCACGCTGGCGGGCATCTCGGTGCGCAACGGCATTTTGAAGGTGAGCCACTACCTCAACCTGATGCGTGTGGAAGGCGAGCGCTTTGACACCACCATGATCGTGCGCGGCTCGCTGGAGCGCCTGAGCCCCGTGCTGATGACCGCCCTGGTCACCGCCTTTGCTTTGGCCCCGCTGCTGCTGGAGGCCGAGCGCCCCGGCACCGAAATCCTGCACCCGGTGGCGGTGGTGATCTTCAGTGGCCTCATCAGCTCCACGCTGCTCGACACCTTCCTCACCCCGGCCCTGTTCTGGCTGTTTGGCCGCAAGGATGCCGAACGCCTGCTGGACGACAAGAACGCCGAGGCGTTCTGAGCTTTTCTTGTTTTGTATTTGTTCTCTTTATTTGTTCGTTTGCTTTTTCATTCACCCGTTGAAAGGACTCTCATGAAAACCACCCGCCAACTTTTCGCCGCCCTGGCCCTCGCCGCTGTGGCCACCACCTCCGCCCATGCCGCAGGCGACCACGGTGCAGGCCACGACCACAAGCCCCAACACGGCGGCATCGTGGCCGAGGCCAACGACATGGACTACGAACTCGTCGCCAAGCCCGACACCCTGACCCTGCACCTGCGCGACCACGGCAGACCCGCCAAAACCGAGGGCGTGAGCGCCAAGCTCACTCTGCTCAACGGCACCGAAAAATCCGAGGCTGTGCTTGTACCGGCAGGCGAGGGCAGGCTCGAAACCAAAGGCATCTTCAAGGTCGCAGCAGGCACCAAGGTGGTGGCGCTGGTGACGCTGCCGGGCAAGAAGGCGGCGAATGTGCGGTTTGCGGTGAAGTAAGCCGCTGCCGGAGAGAGAAAGAAAGCGTCGTGCGCCACGCGCCGCTGCGTTGGCTTTTGCTGACGTGGCGGTGTGTGGTCTGTCCCAGTTGCAGTGCGCCATGAGCGCGGGCGAGGTGGGTGCGCGCGTGGTGTCAGTGGTGAGGTGTACTGAAATTTGAAGAAAAATTGGGCTCTACCGCTTGTCTATAAAGCGCTTATAGCTATCAAATTAGTAGTGATGTGATTGATGCCGGGCGCAAGGTGCTGAGCGTCAGTGGGCGGGGAAAGTTGGATTTTTGGGCGCGCAGTGCCTGGCTTTTTAGGCGGACTACTGTCTATTGATTCTTTCCCGGCAATGCTGACGTTCTTTCTGGCTGCGCTAAGTCCAGATCTTGACCAACTCGGCAATCTTGTCGGCGATCTGGGCCAGTGTGTCTTCCTTGGTGTCTAGACCAGACCGGGATGCAAGCAAAGGACTCACGTTTCGCAAGTCGTCGTAGGTTGTCTCGTGCACGATGGGGACCAGACGATTGCCGGCAAGTAAGGCGGAGAGTTCTTTGTCGGCGACACCCTGATTTGGAAGTCCCTTGATGAAGTTCGGCGTGACCAGCACAAGACCGATGCGCGAATTCGCCAACCCCCGGTCAATAGTTCGCATCATCGGCACACCCAGACCTAGGTCCAATTCACTAAACCATGTTTTGACGCCAGCTGCTTTGAGCGCGTCGTCAAGGTCCTTGGCTGCACCCTGCCGGTCGGGCCATGCATGGCAAAGGAAACAGTCACGTAGATCGGGCTGTTGGACAGCCACTCTTTCGACGGCCTCACGGATTGGCGTGAGGGATTGCACTTGTGCCGGGGTGTACAAGACGGTGGAGCCTGTGCGCGACCAACGCGGGCGGGAACCGCCGCTTGAGCGACTGCTACTGCTCCCGGTCGTGGTGGATGACGAATACGAAGGGTGGGAGGGGGTGCTGTACCCGCCGCTATAGCCATAACCCCGGCCGTAGCTGTATCGACACGCAGGACAGGCGGCCGCAGCTGCTGCCGAATTGTGTCCACGAACTGGTGCTGTGCATTTAGCCATTGCTTGAATCCCCGATTGCTGAGACAGGCGCATCGTAAGCCTGGAACAGATAAATCCAATTACCGCAATTGTTGCGGACCGGTCATTCACTTGTGAAGGCAGTTGGACCGTAACGGGCCCGAAGCCGACGGTAAATACGATAAATCCCCGACGTAGTCATCGACTCATTACCCGCTTACTCGCAGTCCGAAACAGCCGTTAGACAGCACGGCCCTTGCCTGCGAGCAAGCTATAGTTTGCTGAGCTTCCCGGAATTTTTATACCTGAATGTTTGAACAGAACGGCGCTTGCAGACTTAAGCTGCAAGCCACTTTCAGGAGAAAGCAGTGTCGGAAATATCCCGCTCGGTCCAATTGGTCCTGCAGGTTTTTCGGTCTAAATTGTTAGATATCACAACAACCAACTATGTCGTCTCGTCCGCTCCTAGAATCTGTCCTCAAGGACCGCAATGAACCGCCCCGGGTTTTGAGGAGGCTCTTTTCTCTGAGAGGATTGAGCTATGAG
>NZ_JBMDJC010000027.1:0-63922 GCF_057808995.1 Acidovorax sp. FG60 | reverse complement strand
CTCATAGCTCAATCCTCTCAGAGAAAAGAGCCTCCTCAAAACCCGGGGCGGTTCACCACTGCGGCAACAGCGATCACTAGTTTGGCGCGGGGCATGCGAAGGGTACGGATCATTGTTTGCCCCCGTGGTGTGCGTCATGGCCTTGGGCTGGTTGGCCCTGGTCCGCTGCGGGTGCGGGCTGGCGCATTTCCTTGGCATAGGCGCGCCATCCTCCAATTTCGCCCACCTTGTCGTTGGCAGCCTTCCAGGGCTGGACGGCTTGCTCTTTGTAGACCTCATAGCCCGTCAGAGCTGATCGGTACGAAAGTTGGTAGTCCACTTTCGGGGGGGCACCGTCCGGCATCTGAGCAAAGGCCAGCGAAGGCGCCAGCAGTGCAGCGGCCAGCCAGGGGATTGAGTTAAGTCGTGAAAGCCAGGAATTTCTCATAGATTCACCATGCGTTTTGATGCAACGCATTGTGTGAGTCAACGGCTTCCAAATAGATAACGTCTCAATTACATCTTTGTCATGTTCAAGAAAGGCGCAAATCTGCGGGCACACTGGCGGCCACTCGCAGCGCCAAGGAGGTCTCGTGAAGATACTGATCGTTGAGGACGAAATCAAAACCGGGGAATACCTGCGCCAAGGCTTGCGTGAAGCGGGATTCAACGCTGATCTGGTTCACAACGGTGTCGATGGCCTGCGTCTGGTTCAAGAGGAGGATTACGATCTCGTGATCCTGGATGTGATGCTTCCTCGGATGGACGGCTGGCAGGTCCTCACCAATATGCGTCGTCGAGGCCTTGAGATGCCCGTGTTATTTCTCACGGCAAAGGACCAGGTTCAGGATCGCGTCAAAGGCCTAGAGTTGGGCGCAGACGACTATCTGGTCAAGCCGTTTTCTTTTGCCGAATTGCTGGCAAGGGCACGGACCATACTGAGGCGCGGCCGCAGTGGCGCCGAGGTGACTATTCTGCAGGTGGCAGATCTTGAACTGGACCTTCTGCGGCGTCGAGTCAGCAGGTCCAGCAAACGCATCGACCTCACACCCAAGGAATTCGGGCTGCTGGAGCTGCTGATGCGTCGCCAAGGGGAGGTTTTGCCTCGCTCTCTGATCGCGTCGCAGGTGTGGGACATGAATTTCGACAGCGATTCCAACGTGGTCGAGGTGGCAATGCGCAGGCTTCGGGCCAAAATTGACGATGCCTATGACGCCAAGCTGATTCAGACGGTGCGAGGCATGGGTTATGTGCTTGAGGCACCCCAGGAGAATGTGTGATAGCTCGGTACTCGCTCACGACACGACTGACAGTCTTTTTTACGCTGGCTTCCGGGCTCGTGCTTGTTGGCCTGGGGACACTTGTTGCCATTTCCATTGACCGGCATTTTGTGGAACTGGATCGCGATGCCCTGCGCGACAAGATCCACCTCACACGTGAGGTGATAGGAAAATCCACGTCACCTGAAGACCTCAAAATGCGTCTGGACGACGTCTTGCACAGCCATGAGGGCCTTTTTGTCAGCGTTTTCCGTGACAAGGACCCGCTTTACGCGACCACGGGTTTCCAGTTTCCACAGGACCTCATCGCCCAAACCCAGAAAGCCCGCTTGGGGGTCGCATCCTGGCAGACCAATGACCGCGAGTACCGAGGGATGTCCGAATCCGTATCGATGCCGGGCGCCTCTCAAGCACCGCTCCAGATTTGGGTCGCGTTGGACATCGCACACCACAAGCATTTCATGCAAGGCCTGATTCGGGTGCTCGTGGGTTACGTGGCATTGGCAACGCTGGTGGCTGGGATCCTGGGCTGGTGGGCTGCAAAGAATGGCTTGGCGCCCCTTCGGACAATGCGGTCTCGCGCGATGGCGATCACGGCGCAGCGGCTGGACGATCGGATGCCAACTCAGGAGTTTCCGGTGGAGATGGCAGACTTGGCTACAACCCTCAACGAGATGCTCCGGCGCTTGAAAGAGGAGTTTGATCGCTTGTCCGAGTTTTCTTCGGATCTGGCCCACGAGTTGCGTACGCCGATCAACAACCTGATGACGCAGACACAGGTCACGCTCAGCCAGCCTCGCTCCTGCGGGGAGTATCAGGACATACTGGCCTCTAACGCCGAGGAGTACCAGCGTCTGGCCCGCATGGTGGCGGATATGTTGTTCCTGGCGAAAGCCGACCACGGACTCATTCTTCCCAGTACGGAAAAAATTGCTGTCCACGACGAAGCACAGGCCCTGTTTGACTTCTACGAGGCCCTTGCCGAAGAAAAGCAGGTCGGTCTGCAGCTTATTGGGGCGGCAGAGATCACTGGCGATCGGTTGATGCTGCGCCGGGCGCTGAGCAATCTCCTGTCCAACGCCATTCGCTATACCCCCCCTGGAGAACAGGTGGTCGTTGACATTCAAGGGGACGTTCACGGAACCACCGTGGATGTAGTCAACACTGGACCTTCCATCGACGCGCAGATGATCCCCCGCCTTTTCGACCGCTTCTTTCGGGCAGACAAGTCGCGCAAGCAACTGGACTCCGACGGTGCGGGCTTGGGCTTGTCTATCACCCAGGCGATTGTTCATGCGCACCGAGGCCGCATCTCTGTGAGTTCGGCCGATGGCAGGACTTGTTTTTCGATGTATTTCCCCAGTGCTCAGAACATTGGCAAGCGCCTCACAACAGATGCATGACCCCCTGGCCACCCTCATTGACTGCTGGAAGGCAGATCCCAGCAGCACCTACAACACCTGGTTCCTGTGGGATCAGCGGATCAAAAACTTCCGCTCTATTCGCCGAGGCATTGCGCAAGTGGTGGAGGACATCCGGGCGGGAACGTTTGGCAACGCCTACCGAGGATCCTCGTTAGAGACAATCGTTGGCTCCGTGGCGGAGCAGCGCCAGATCTTCAAGGGTGCGGACCACGCGTTCCTCTGGAAACCCAAGCTGCGCATTCCGGACATCTACGAGAACCCGAGCAACCAGCGCGCTTTTGCGGACCTCCTGCACACCTGCGATCACTGCGATTGCGCAGAAGACGTTGTGGCCGCCATACAGCGCATGGATGCGATTGGCATCAAAGGCCTGGGCCCAGCAGTCGCTAACTTGCTGTACTTCATCCGCCCGACACTGGTATCCCCTTTCAATACAGCCATCGTCGCCGGGTTCAACGCCGTGACCGGGGGGCGCATGAAGCTTGGGCGCTGGGACCACTATCTCTCGATGCGCGAGGGTTTGCTTCGCCTGAACGCGCAGTACCGGCTGAAACTATCGAACGATCTGGGCGCGATCGCGGGACTCATGTTTGATATAGGCAGTGGCCGATATGCCGCACCGCCTCCGGCAATGGACGCTGCAGCCGCTGCTTTGTGGCAAGAGGATCTAGAACGCGTACGTCAGGAATCCACCGCATTGCAACGGGAACTGTCCCAAGCTACCGAGAGCGATGCGACGCACACGGGTGTCCAGGCTTCGCTGCGCGACCTGGGCAAGGCCCTCGGCTTTGAGGTCTGGATAGCGTCCAACGACCGGGGCCGCGCCCATGGCGGGGGGCTGCTGGGAGATGGATGCATGGCGCAGTTGCCCGCCAGCCTGGACCGAGGACTGGAGTCTGTGCGACTGATCGATGTTGTATGGGTTGATCCCCAGACCTCGCAATTCGCCGCTGCATTCGAAGTCGAACACACCACGTCCATCTATTCGGGCATCGTCCGCATGCTCGATCTGGCCTTGGGCACGCCGGTTGCAGGCAACTGTGCGCTGTTTCTGGTGGCTCCAGACAATCGCAGAGACAAGGTCGCTGAGCAACTTCAAAGGCCTGCCTTCTCCAGGGTGTCGGAGCTTGGAATCCGGTACTTGCCTTACAGCCAGCTGGAGCAGAACCATGCTTCCATGAGCCGCTTTGGGTCCAGCATCAAGCCGCTGCTAGAGATTTCGCAGCGGCTGTGAGCCACGGTTCATCGGCGCGGCGCGGTCCCTGTGGGTTTGGCTCCTTGGGCCCAGGGGGAGGCAATCCTCGGGGATGTCGGCAAGATGAAGTTCCTGTTATCCCAAACGCAGGGATTGAGGGGCAGAGGCTTGCGTCGCAAAAGTTACAGGTCAGGCGCCATTAGCTACGATGAGCCATCACCTTGGTAGAGATCTCCGAGGCGGCACTTCGCAAATTCTTCGCCAAAACCAAGAAGCTCTCGACATGAACGTCACTACTAAGCCATTAGATGCTCTATCGCCAGTCGGCTTGTTGGGAAACTCTGTGCACAAAGCGCCGAGCATCCAGGAAGGCGGTTTTCTGGACGCGATGAAGCAGGCGCTGACAACCACCAGCCATTTGCAAAGTGAGTCGGGTCGGCTGAGTCGTGAGGTCACACTCGGCAATCCCACGGTCAGCTTGGAAGAAACGATGCTCGCCGGAGTCAAGTCGAACATTGCGTTTCAGGCTACCCTGCAAAGTCGTAACCGAATTGTTCAAGCCTACACCGATGTGATGAATATGCAGGTGTGACTTGCTCTGGGCAAAAGCCACGTAGTCGGAGCACAGATCGGCGCGGACGCTTCCCAGCGAAGTCGGCACATTCCTGCGAGAGCATAGACGCGCGTACTTTCATTGGAGATTTACATGCAGTCCAAAGATCATTGGGAGCAGGTCTACACGGCAAAGCCCACCTCTGGGGTGAGTTGGTTTCAGGAACACGCTCAGCAATCCACCCAGCTCATTCGGCAGACTTCAGTCGCCCGTGATGCGAGCATCATTGATATTGGAGGGGGTGCTTCAACTTTGGTCGATGATTTGCTTGATGAGGGGTACATGAAGGTCGCGGTTCTTGACTTGTCCGAGGCTGCTTTGTCGGCGTCACGGTCTCGACTGGGGGCGCGTGCGGACACCGTAACCTGGCTTGTGAGCGACATTACGCGCGTGGACCTTCCACGGCATGCCTACGACGTTTGGCATGACAGGGCCGTTTTTCATTTCCTTACCTCGTCGCACGAGCGGGAGGCCTACGTTCAGGCGGTTCTGCGCGCTGTCAAGCCCGGCGGTCACGTCATCGTGGCGACGTTTGCAGAAGACGGACCAGAGAGGTGCAGCGGTTTGCCCGTCATGCGCTACAGCGCCGACGGCTTGCACGCGCAATTCGGGGCCCCATTCACGCTCTTGCAGCAAGCGCGCGAAGAGCACCATACGCCACTCGGCACCGTCCAGAAGTTCATCTACTGTCTGTGCCGCAAAGAGCCGAGCTGAGGTTCGCATCGCGCCGATGCCTCCGATGCCCCTACAGACATATTTTCCTTGGGCCTATGGTTCGCTATGCAGGCGCTCTTGCCAGGCATCGACGTCCTCACGTGGACCGGACCGATTTAGAAGCGGGGAGCCTTGGTGGACTCATCCGATGTGACGGCGACGGCAGCATGCTGCGCTGCGTGGTATCGGTCCGGATAGATTTCGTTGAGTTTGCGGCCGTCTTCGCCCACAGCGACGACTTCGCCCTCGCGGATGGCACGTGCCAGCTCGCTCTTGACCTGGTCGCGTGTCTTCAGCGATTTGCTCGCCACGGTGGGATAGCGGCCTGACATCAGTTCATTGCGTTTGACCCCGAACTCGCCGGCCACCATGATGTCGCCTGTGCGGATAGCCTGCTCCAACTCGTCCCGCACTTGCTCCCGGGATTTGCCGACCTGAGTCGAAGTAGCCACGGGATAGGCGCCAGGATTGATCTGTTTGAGCGTAAGACCCGATTCGCCAAAGGCGAGCATGTCGCCGCTTCGCTGAGCCTGCGCCAATTCAGCCCGCACTTGTTCGCGCGTCTTGCTGACCGCTTGGTCCGAAGCAAATGCGGGGGCGGCGACGAGGGAAAGGACGATGAGGGTGGACTTGAGTTTCATGATGGGATTTCCTTGTTGAGTAAATGATGGTGGTTTGAGTGCAACCGCAGGCCGGTCTTGAAGGGGCACACGATTGCAGGTAGTCGTTGAGACAGCTCAGGGGAGTTGGCGGGCGTTGACCCAACCTGCCTCGCCGCCCAGGTCGCGCATGCCATCGCTGGTCACAGGGTTGCGCTTGGCGGCCTGCAACTCATCCAGAACTTGCTGGCGGGTCTTGGTGAGCTTGGGACCGGGGACGAGCGGATAGGTAGCGGGGTAGCCACGGCTGATCCAGTACAGCGAACCGTCCTTTTGAGCGGCCAGAACGGTGTTTTCGACAGCTTGGCGGCTGACCGCGTTGCCCAGGTGGTCGGGGGCCAGACTCACGCCTTCTTCCTGGCTTGGGCTTGCGTGGTACACCGAAGTGGCAAAGGACGCTGTAGCGGATGCAGCGAGGCTGGCGACGAGGATGGCGGTACGAACTTTCATGATGGTCTCCTGTGGCGCCGGATGCCCGATATGGTCCATCCAGGTGGCGTTTTTCTGCGCCACGGAGAGAAGTCTAGAAGCCGCACCCCTACGAAGCGGTGACCTTCCGATTACGATTTTGAAAGCCACAGGCCGCATGGGGGTGCGGGCATGCTCTGAAAAGCGCATGAGCGAAGGATGGACCTTCGCTCGAAGGCGATTTCCTAAGGGCCTGCACTCTTCTTGACATTCACACAGGGACAAGGTCTAAGCTGCCAGTTTAGGCAAAAGCGACGCATGGAGGTGATGCTATGACCTACAAGATTGGTGATGCCCGTCGAATGCTCAGCTACGCACTTTTGCGCGTTTTTGAGCAAGCGCGCAGGCAGCGGGAACTCGCTGTAGCCGATCTCGTGCTGTGTGCGCTTGAAGAACTTGCACGCAAAGACACCAACTGCCAGGGAACGCTTGATCGGGCGTACTTGCAATCGGTGGCTGTTGGCACGATTGTCGATGTCCCGACATCTTCATCAAGATGATTTTGCCGTACGCTTATGTTGCATTGATCACGCTCTTCATCGATGAACGTAGTGCGCTGCGCGGTCGTTGCCTCAGCAACTCAACTGTACGAGCAAACGACCGGCATGCAGATATGAATAGCAACTGGCCGTTGCGGCGACCCTTGCGCGAATGTGATGCGTAAATTACAGCCCTGAAATCTCCTCGTAATCTATGGCCCATAACGACGGCAAATCGCTCGAAAGCCGCGTCAATTGGCGATGCCAGCCTACAGCGCCGATCACCCCACGCGGCAAAAGATGGACGCTCCTCGCAGCCAACTGCGCAGGTTCCCGCTCATCTTTCGAGCTACTTATCAGGAGATTTTGATGAACCACACCCCGAACCAATACATGTCTTGCATCGAGGCTTGCCAGGAGTGCGCCACGGCCTGCCATCAGTGCTTTGCAGCTTGTCTGAAAGAAGACGACGTGAAAATGATGGCGCGCTGCATTGCCCTGGACGTCGACTGCGCAGCAGCGTGTAGCTTTGCGGCCGACGCCATGGCGCGCAATAGCGAGCATGCAGCTGCGATTTGCGCGCTGTGCGCTCAGATCTGCAAGGCCTGCGCCGATGAATGCGCCAGGCATGAGGCAGACCACTGCAAGGCCTGTGCGCAGGCTTGTCTCAAGTGCGCCCAAGAGTGCGACGCCATGGCGCGTGCGGCTTAATCCCGTTGCTTAACTCCTGGAGAGCATCTATGAAAACATTCCCAGCTTCTCACTCGCTGTCCGCCGCCGCTGTCATAGCTTGTGGCTTGTTGTCGCCTCTGGCACTGCATGCCCAGACCGCTCCCCACTCGGGCATGAAGGGCGCCGGTATGGATCAATCGATGCCTCACGGCAAGATGGACATGAAGGCAATGATGAAAGAGAACAACGACAAGATGGCATCCGTGCCAATGTCGGGCAACCCAGATGTGGATTTTGCCCAGATGATGCGGGTCCACCACCAGGGTGCGATTGACATGGCCCAGGCCCAGTTGCGGGATGGCAAGGAC
The DNA here is from genome assembly GCF_057808995.1 of Acidovorax sp. FG60. Lineage (NCBI taxonomy): Bacteria > Pseudomonadati > Pseudomonadota > Betaproteobacteria > Burkholderiales > Comamonadaceae > Acidovorax > Acidovorax sp. FG60. The sequence goes on along the minus strand of NZ_JBMDJC010000027.1, from coordinate 56,071 downwards.
CCGAAAATGCTCAAGATGGCCAAGGACATCGTTGCCGCTCAGAAAAAGGAAATCGCTGAACTGGATGCATTTTTGGCCCGCAGTGGCAAGACACCTGCCGCTCCTACCAAATAGTCCTGAGTCCGATGTCGCTGCCCTGGCTCTTGGATCGTCGAAATCCAGGGCAGTGCCGTTTGGGAAGGGATCGGATGCCTGTTGCAGTCCAGGCCCTTGATTGAGGTCAAAGGTGGCGAAGGTTCTTGCTTGACACTCCCACCGTGTTAAGGCAACGCTGATTAAGGTCCACCATTGAGAGGGGTCAAACGTTATCCGCAGATGAAGCAGCAGACCTTGGCAATGGCCGCAGATCAAGACAACGGATTCGAGCATTCGCGCAAACCCACCCGACGCGAAGAGTTCTTGCGGACCATGGAGACAATAGTGCCATGGGCCGCTCTGTGCCAGGTGATAGAGCCGCACTACCCCAAAGCAGGCAACGGCCGCCCGCCCATTGGCCTTGAGCGCATGCTGCGCATCCATTTTCTTCAGCACTGGTTCAACCTGGCCGATCTGGCGTGCGAGGAGGCTCTGTATGACAGTGCCAGTCTGCGCCGCTTTGTGGGGATTGACCTGGGCCGCGAACGCGTGCCCGACGCCACCACGCTGCTGAAGTTTCGCAAACTGCTCAATGAGCAAAAACTGGGTGAAGCCCTGTTTGCCTAGGTAGGCCAGCAATTGCAGGAGCGCGGCTTCAAGGTCAACACCGGCACCATCGTGGATGCCACCATCATCGCCGCGCCCAGTTCTACCAAGAACGCCGACAAGGCGCGCGATCCCGATATGCACCAGACCCGCAAAGGCCAGCAGTGGTATTTCGGCATGAAGCTGCACATTGGCGTGGACAGCCAAAGCGGGCTGGCGCACAGCGCCGTGGTGACGGCGGCCAACGTGCATGACAAACACCCGCTGCCCGATCTGCTGCATGGCAACGAGCAGCGCGTGTACGGCGACTCGGCCTACGCCAGCCAGAAGGCTCTGATCCGGGGCAAGGCGCCCCAAGCCAAAGACTTCACCAACCAGCGCACCCGCCGTGCAGGCGAGGTGGACGAAGTTCAGCGGGCCAAGAACCGCAACAAGTCACGCATCCGCGCTCGGGTAGAGCATGTGTTCGGGGTGGTCAAGCGCCTGTGGGGATTCACCAAGGTGCGCTACCGCGGGCTGCAGAAGAACGCCACACGCGCATTCACGGCCTTGGCGCTGGCCAACATTTTCCTTGCCCGAGGGCGACTGCAGGGACAGGTGCGCCCGTAAGGGTGGAAATCGGGCCTCAAGGCCCTGCGAACGGCCCAAATGGGCGGCGCAAGAGGCCACAAAATCCAAAAAATGGCGTCTTCCGCGTTCGCGCGGGAAATTTCGAGGGCTTGTTCAGCGTAGCCCTAAGTCGGCCGTGAGATTGCTGAAAATTCATTCGGCATTTTTGTGCAGCGAACAGTCCGCACGACCATTACCAACGAAGTGCGACAGGCCTCGTTCGCTTTCCTTGGGTCTCGTCTGTTCCTCACAGCGCGCAATCATTCGGACGTATTCAAAGGCCCCATGAGCGCAGCAATGATAGGGCAAGGAAGCGCCTCTCCCGTGTCTTCGCACCTCTCCAGCATGTCTCTCAGAGCGCCTCGCATGCGCTGAAGGTCGCCAACCTTCTCATCGATCTGGTCAAGGCGCCGCCGTGTCACCGTCTGAATAGCCCGGCGATTCCGCCCATCCTCCAGATCCAAGAGCGACTTCACCTCGTCCAGCGAGAACCCAAGGCTCTGAGCGCGCTTGATGAAGCCGATCCGCTGGATCATCGAAGCGGGGTAGCGCCGGAAGCTGCCGGCGTTCTTCGGGATCGGCAACAGGCCGCGTCCCTGGTAGTAGCGGATTGTCTCCACGCCGACGCCAGCGACCTTCGCCAGCCTGCCAACCGTCATCCAATCACCCAAACCTTCGTTCATCGAGCGATCCACTGTCTATTCACGAGCAACACAGAATAACGCAGTACCGCGTAGTTGACCCTTGCCTCCATTTGATCCAAATCAATTTCCCGCAGCTCAGTTGGGAATAGGATCACAGGTGTCAATGGGTCAATAGGCCGCACATGCGCACACTTCTCAACCACCGCAGGATTCGCGCCATCGCGTGGATGGTGCTCGGGGTATGGCTGTTTGCGCTCGGGGCCGGGGTGGCCAATGCCTGCCTTCTGGAGTCTCCGCAGCAACATCGGCATGCTGTCGGGTATGAGCATGTCCCATCGTCCGGGCATGGAAATCATGAAGGCCTCCATGGTGAGCACGAAGAAGGTTCCCACGACCCGTCGAAGGCCCCGTGCCTGAAGCTCTGCGGCGACGTCAACCAGTCCGCCATTCAGAAAGCACCAACCTTCGCGTTCGACCTCGTCGGTTTGGCGCCTCCCGCCTATGGAGACCAGCTGCTGGCTCCGACGTTGGCTCTGCGAGCCATCCCATCGAGGGGTCACCAGCGACCACCTCCCAAGCGGCCGTCGTGGCTGCTGTTCGAGCGTCTCGCGCTGTAGCGCCTCCTTTGAGTTGCCGTGTCGGTCACACCCGGCGCACAACTCATAAGCCTTGACTCTGTACCCGACTACGGAGTTTTCATAGGGCTTTGTCCGCTTGCGGCGACATCGGTTTCGCCCCAATGGCAGGCACCCGCGGCTAAAGGAGAGAGAAATGAAATTCACGCATTCGATCGCGGCCATCGTGGGCGCCGCACTGGTCACCTTGTCTGCGTTCGCGCAGGACAACCATCAGGCCCATCACCCCGCAGGTGCGAGTCCGACCGCGGCCGAGACGCCAAGGGCGCCGACCACCGAGGGCATGGATGCGCAACTGAAGTCGATGCAGGCCATGCACGAACGGATGGTGGCTGCGAAGACGCCTGCGCAGCGCAAGGCGCTCATGGCCGAACACATGCAGGCCATGCGGGCTGGCATGGCGATGATGGGCGCAATGAAGGATGGAGCCGAGTCGGCGCCGACAGCTGAGCGGCAGCAAATGCTCGAAATGCGCATGGACATGTGCCAGTCCATGATGCAGATGATGATGGACCGGATGCCTGAGCCGGCGAAGTGAGGAGGACGACCATGACAACTTCTCACCGCACCGGTCCAAGGTTTTCGCGCTCGCGATGGTTCCTGGGCTTTCTGGTCTTCCTGGCCGTGAGCATCTACATGCTGCTGACGGAACACCGCGGGCACTACCTGGCCGCGCTGCCACTGGTCCTCCTAGCGACTTGCGTCATCGCTCATGTGCTGATGCATCGCCATGCCGTACCAGGCGACGGTAGCAAGGCGAATCCACCGTGCCCGGGAGAGCGCAAATGAACCACGATGCGCCCGCTTATGGGCTTTGGCTGCTCGTCCTCGTGAACTCGGCGGTCTTCATCATGTTCGCCTTCAGCTTCTTCAAACCGCAGACCTCGCGCGACTGGAGAACCTTCGGGACATTCGCAGCGTTCATTGTTGCCTTGTTCGTCGAGATGTACGGCTTTCCGCTGACGCTGTACGTGCTGTCCGGCTGGCTTCAGACCAAGTATCCCAGTCTGGACTTGCTGTCGCACAACAGCGGCCATCTCTGGTCGACCCTGCTGGGCGAGAGCGGCGACCCTCACTTCAGCCCGCTTCATATCGCAAGCTACATCTTCATCGGGGGCGGCTTCTGGCTTCTGTCGAGCGCCTGGACGGTGCTCTACCACGCGCAACGGCACGCCCAACTTGCCGTGAGCGGCCCATACGCCAGGATTCGGCACCCGCAGTATGTGGCCTTCGTGGCGATCCTTTTCGGCTTTCTGCTGCAGTGGCCGACGCTGTTGACGCTGCTGATGTTCCCCTTCCTCGTCGTGATGTATTCGAGGCTGGCAGTCAACGAGGAGAAGGACATGCGCAAGCAGTTCGGCGCCGAGTTCGACGCCTATGCCGCGCGCACGCCGCGCTTCCTTCCCTCCCTCTCGGACACGCGCCAGCGAGGCTGACATGAAGAAGACCCGCTGGCGTCAGCGCATCAATCGACCGTACCTGGCTGCAGCCTACGGACAAGGCGATGGCTGCGGCTCCAGCTCGGATGCGGACATGAGCGCCGCGCCCCGCCGGGCGTCGACACACGCAATGCTGATCGCCTGCGACCAGACCTAACGGAGAACCCATGGCAAAGAACAAGAAGGGCGCCAAAGGCGCCAAGCACAAGGCCGATGTGGACGGCACCGGCACTGCCCACGGCTCAGCGCGCGACGAGACAGCGACACGCTCGATCGGCCGCGAGGACTACGAAGCACAGTTGCACATGCTGCAGATCGAACTGGTGAAACTGCAGCGGCATTTCATCAAATGCAACGACCGTATCCTGATCCTCTTGGAGGGAAGGGACGGCGCAGGCAAGGACGGCAGCATCAAGCGGCTGGTCGAACACCTGAGTCCTCGGGAAACACGGGTCGTCGCGCTAGGAAAGCCCTCCGACCGGGATCGCACGGGCTGGTACTTCCAGCGCTACGTCCCGCACCTGCCAGTTGGCGAAGAGCTCGTGGTGTTCAACCGCAGTTGGTACAACCGTGCGGGCGTGGAACCGGTGATGGGCTTCTGTACCGCCGAGGAGCACGAGGAATTCATGAACTCAGTGCCCAAGTTCGAGGAGATGCTGGTCAACTCCGGTATCAAGCTGCTGAAGTATTACCTCGACATCGGCAAGAAGGAGCAGAGCCGCCGGCTCGGGGAACGCCGCCGTGATCCCCTCAAACAGTGGAAGTCGAGCCCGGTGGATGCCGTCGCGCTTAAGCACTGGGACGGCTATACACGGGCGCGCGACGAGATGTTCATGCGCACCCATACGGCCGCGGCGCCCTGGTCTGTCGTGCACGCCGACAACAAACGGTTGGCGAGGCTCAACCTGATCAGAGACATCCTCTCCCGGCTGCACTACGCCGGCAAGAAGCACAAGGTCATCGCTCCCGACCGGGAGATCGTCTTCGAGTTCTCGCAGGACTGCCTGGACTCGGGCCGACTCGCTCGTTGAGACCACGAACACAGCGAACAGGAAGAACAGCCATGAAGTCGATCAACGTTGAAGTCGGAGGGCTCGTATCGAGCCTGAGCGCGGAGGGAGTACGCCGCAAGCTGCTGCAGCTTCCCGGCGTCCATCATGCAGATGTCAACTATGTTGCGGGAAGCGCAACGGTCCATCTCGATGAGGGACAACTCAGTGTCGAGGATCTGCGCCAGCGCATCGCCGAATGCGGCTATCACTGCCGTGGCGAGCAGACGCCCAAGCACGTGTGCGCGCCCGCCGCTGGCGTCTCTGCCGACCCCAGCCATGCGGTGCACGGCCATCACGGCGCACCCGCACGTCAGGCGCAAGAGATGGGGCATGAGGGGCACCACGCGCATGCCCCCGCCACGGCCGCACGCGCGAAGGCTGCGGCCACGACGCCCGCCGCCCATGCTGCGCACCAGGCCCACGCAGGCGACCCTGCGATGGACGACATGATGCACGACATGGGCCACGGGTCGGGCTCGATGCAGGACATGGCTCGGGACATGCGCAATCGCTTCTTCGTGGCCCTGGTCTTCGCCATTCCCGTGTTCTTCTATTCCCCGATGGGGAAGATGTTCGGCGACTTCCAGACGCCGTTCGGGCTGGACGACAAGCTCTTTCTTTTCTTCCTCGCAAGTGCCGCGATCATCTATCCAGGTTGGCCTTTCTACGTGGCGGCGTGGCGCGCGCTGCGCAACGGCGTCGCCAACATGGCCACGTTGGTCGTGCTGTCGGTGGGCACCGGCTACCTGTTCAGCATCGGCGCGACCTTCTTCTACGAGGGTGAGGTGTTCTATGAAGCGGCATCGGTGCTGCTGGTCTTCATCCTGCTGGGGCACTGGCTGGAGATGCGCGCGCGCGCGGGCGCATCCGACGCGATTCGCGCGTTGATGGATCTCGCCCCACCCATGGCCACGGTCGTGCGCAACGGGGTGGAGACCAAGGTACCGACCGCCGAGGTTGCAGCCGGGGAACTGGTCGTGATCAAGCCCGGCGACAAGATCCCGGTGGATGGCGAGATCGTCGAGGGCGCGTCGCAAGTGGACGAGTCGATGCTGACGGGCGAGTCCATGCCGGTCAAGAAGGGCGTGGGCAGCACCGTCGTAGGCGCCAGCATCAACAAGAGCGGGAGCTTTCGCTACAAGGCCACGAAGGTCGGCGCGGACACGGCCTTGGCGCAGATTGTCAAGCTGGTCCAGGAGGCCCAGAACTCGAAGGCCCCCGGCCAGCTGCTGGCCGACCACGCATCCCAGTGGCTGGTGCTGGCGGCGATCGTGATTGGCCTGCTGACCTTCAGCGTCTGGTACTGGGTGATGGGACAGACATTACTGTTCGCACTCACCTTGACCATCACCGTGTTCGTGATCGCATGCCCTGATGCGCTGGGGCTGGCCACCCCGATGGCCATCATGGTCGGGACCGGGCTGGGCGCAATGAACGGCATTCTCTTCAAGAATGCGGCCGCATTGGAGAACGCCACCAAGTTGACGGTCGTGGTGTTCGACAAGACCGGCACCTTGACACTGGGGCAGCCCGATGTCGTCGAGATGGTGGCCGCGCCCGGTGTCGAGGAGACGCGGCTTCTGGCGACGGCCGCCGCGGTGGAGAAGTTCTCCGAGCACCCCCTCGCGCTCGCAGTGCTCAAGCGTGCGGGAGACATGCCGACGGAGGTCACCGAGAACTTCACCAACATCGATGGGCAAGGCGCACGGGCCACTATCGGGGGCGAGACGGTGCTCCTGGGCAACCGGCTGCTGATGCAGTCGGAACAGGTGGATCTGGCCCCCCTTGCCAGCGAGGCGGCGCGGCTGCAAGGCGGGGGGCGCACTGTGGTCCACGTCGCGCGCGGTGGCCGGCTGATCGGCCTCATCGCGATCGCCGATGCCGTGCGGCCGACCTCGCGCGAGACGATCGCCAAGCTGCAGGCACGCGGCGTGAAGGTCGCGATGCTGACCGGCGACAACCAGGCGACCGCCGAGCGCATCGGCAAGGAACTGGGTATCGACATCGTGCTTGCGGATGTGTTGCCCGGGCAGAAGGCCTCCAAGATCAAGGAACTGCAGCAGCAGGGTCACAAGGTCGGCATGGTCGGCGACGGCATCAACGACGCTCCGGCGCTGACGCAGGCCGACGTGGGCTTTGCGATTGGCGCGGGGACGGACGTTGCGATGGAAAGCGCCCAGGTGGTGTTGATGAAGAGTGACCCCTACGACGTGGTCGGGGCCATCGAACTGTCCCGGGCGACGCTGCGCAAGATGCACCAGAACCTCTGGTGGGCCGTGGCCTACAACGTGATCGCCTTCCCGCTGGCGGCCGGGGTGCTGTATCCGTTCACCTTGTCGCCCGAGGTCGCTGCATTGTCCATGTCGGGCAGTTCCGCGATCGTCGCGATCAATGCGCTGATGCTCAAGCGCACGCGCCTGCCGGGGATCAAGCGCGTGACGTCGCGTGCCAGTGTCCCAGCGGCCGCGTCAGCCTGAGCGGCGGGCCACCATGGTAGAGAGCCGCGCCATGCGATCACCGCGCGAATCCGGGCCCACCCGCCAGCAAGACCTCGGCGTCGCGCAGCTGGGTTGGCTCGCTGCGGCCGTATTCGTCGTCTCGGCCGGATATGGGGCACTGATGCCCTTGATCCCCGACTGGCTGCGGCCCTTGATGGGCGACGCGGATCCTGCGGCGCTTGCGCGCCATGTCGGCTACCTCAGCGGCATCTACACGGCGGGCATCCTGCTGGGTGCGCCCCTGTGGGGCATGCTGGCGGACAGGCTGGGGCGTGCCCGCGTGTTGCTGGTGGGCCTGATCGGCTACGTGGCCAGCCTGCTCCCGCTGCTGCGCCCCGAGTCCCTGGGCGTGGTCGGCATCTATGCGCTGCGCGGCGCGACGGGCTTTTTTGTGGCCGCGGTCGTGCCGGTGGTGCCGGCGCTCGTCGCGCAGTACACCCCAGAATCGATTCGCGCCAGGCGCTTTGCATGGCTGGGTGCGATGTCGCTGCTCGGGTTCCTGTTCGGCCCCGGCCTGAACGCCGCTGCAGAACGGCTTGTCGGCCTGGGCTTCTTGAGCGTGCTGGTACAGGGCTCATCGACCACGCTCGTAATCGCACTCTCGGCCGCGCTCGGCGCGCTGATGATGCTGGGCCTGGCCGCAACGCTTCCCGCACCTTCCTCCCTTGGAGAGGCGGACGCAGCCGATCACGACGGAGCACCCCGGAGCCGCTCCCTGGCGCTCTGGATTCTCAACGGTGTGGTCATGTTCGTGCTTGCCGGCTTTGAACTCGGCATCGTGCTGCAGGGCCAGCGCCACCCCGATCTCTCCTCCCGAGAGGTGTCGTTGATGTTCGCCGAGTGCAGTCTGGTGATGCTGGGCGTCAACGCGGTGCTGTTCTTCACCGGCCTGCTGGAGCGCGCCGACCCACGCCGCGTACTGGCCTGCGGCATGGTCCTGGGCATCGCCGGGCTCCTGATGCTGGCCCGCCATGGCAGCGAGATGTGGCTGTACGTCGGCGTGAGTTTCACGGCTGCGGGCACGGGTCTCGTGCTCCCCACCCTGGCCTACCTCGCTGCCGGCACCTCGGCGCGGCGGCTCGGTATCGCGATGGGAGGGCTCGCCGCGGCAGCCGGCCTCGGACAAACACTGGGATCGGCCGCCACCGGATGGCTATTCGGCGCTGTGATGCAGAGCACCTTTGCGTGGCTGTCGATTCCACTGGCCGCCACCCTCGCGCTGCTGCTCATTCCGCGGCGTTGGTGGCCAGCCAACCCCGTCCTGGTGAGCGCTTCACCGTCCCGCACTTTTCTCACTTCCACGGAAACCGAACCATGAGACTGATCCTGATGTCCCTGCTCGCAGCGCTTGCCCTGTCGCTGAGCGGATGCGGCTACAACGACTTCCAGCGGCTGGACGAGCAGACCAAGTCCGCCTGGTCCGAGGTGCTGAACCAGTACCAGCGGCGCGCCGACCTGATCCCCAACATCGTCGCGACCGTCAAGGGCGAGACCAACTTCGAGCAGGAGACGCTGACCCGGGTGGTCGAGGCCCGCGCGAAGGCGACCTCGATCCAGGCCACGCCGGAACTCGTCAACAACCCCGAGGCGTTCCAGAAGTTCCAGGCGGCACAGGGCGAACTGTCCGGCGCGCTGAGCCGGCTGCTGGTGGTGAGCGAGAACTACCCGCAACTCAAGGCGAACCAGGCTTTTCAAGACCTGCGTGCCCAACTTGAGGGCACGGAGAACCGCATCACCGTGGCGCGTGGGCGCTACGTGAAGGCGGTGCAGGATTACAACGTGCTCACGCGCAGCTTCCCGACCAACATCACGGCCAAGCTGTTCAGCTACGTCGTCAAGCCCAATTTCTCGGTCGCCGACGAGAAGGCCATGGCGGCGCCGCCACAGGTCGATTTCGGCGCCTCGGCGCCGGCGGCGCGCCCCTGACATGAGAACGCCCAGAACAGCGGTGCTCTCTCCGGCGGCCCCTCTTCGGCTGGCCCACGCTCTGGCCTGGCTGCTGCTGAGCCTGTTCCTTTCGGTCGCGTCCGCGCAGGAGTTGGTCGCCGTTCCCCCGCTGCAGGCGCGCGTCACCGATCTCACGGGAACGCTCGCCGCCGATCGTGTCGCCGCGCTGGATGCGCAGCTTCGGGCCTTCGAGCAACGCAAGGGCGTGCAGATCGCCGTGCTGATGGTCCGCTCGACGCGGCCCGAACCCGTCGAGCAGTACACCCTGCGGGTGGTAGAGCAATGGAAGCTCGGCCGTCGCAAGGTGGACGACGGCGCGTTGCTCCTGGTGGCCAAGGACGACCGCACCGTGCGCATCGAAGTCGGATACGGCATCGAGGGTGCGCTGAGCGACGTGGTATCGCGGCGCATCATCGACGAGGTGATCACGCCGCGCCTGCGCCAGGGCGATTTCGACGGCGGCATCGCCGCAGGCGCCGAACAGATCATGCGGGTGATCGATGGCGAGGCCCTGCCTGCGGCGGACCCACGGCGGCAGGGGCAGACCAACGACATCGGGCAGGCCTGGCCCTTCCTGTTCGTCGCGGCCCTGATGCTGGGCGGAGTGCTGCGCAACGCCCTCGGCCGCCTTCCAGGCTCCCTGGTCACGGCTGGCGTGCTGGGTGCCGCTGCGTGGCTGTTGGTGGGCACCTTCGCGGTGGCCGCGGTGGCTGGACTGGCGGGATTCCTCGTCACGCTGCTGGGCATCGGCATGGGTGGCCACGGCGGCCTGCACGGGCGCCACCGGGGAGGCGGCTGGCCGGGCGGAGGATTCCGCGGCGGCGGCGGCGGCTTCGGTGGCGGCGGCGCGTCAGGACGGTGGTGAGATGAACATGCAACGACTTCTTCGCCACCTTGCGACCACGGATCGCGCAGTCCGCCGCGCCTTCCCCCCGCGTGCCCTGGATGCGATCGAGCAGGCCATCCGCACGGGAGAGTTCCAGCATGGGGGCCAACTGCGCTTCGTGGTCGAGGGTGCGCTGGACGGATCGCCACTGTGGCGCAACCAATCGCCGGGCGAGCGGGCGCTGGACCTGTTCGCACGCCTGGGTGTGTGGGATACGGCGCACAACAGCGGCGTCCTGATCTACGTGCTGCTGGCCGACCGGGCCGTGGAGATCGTGGCCGATCGCGGCATCCATGCCTGTTGCGGTGCCGAAAGGTGGTCGGCTGTGTGCCAGCGCATGGAAGCCCAGTTTGCGCAGGGACGCTTCGAGGCCGGAGCCCTGGAAGGCATCGTGGCCGTCAGCCACCTGCTGGTGCAGCACTTTCCGCGGGGCGCGGACCACGGCAACGAGTTGCCGGATCGGCCGGTCCTTCTTTGAACGACAACATCCTTGGAGACCTACCATGCAACTTCAGTTTCTGGGTGCCACCGGCACCGTGACCGGTTCCAAATACCTGCTGCGCCATGGCGACGCGACCATTCTGGTGGACTGCGGCCTGTTCCAGGGATTCAAGCAGCTGCGCCTGCGCAACTGGGAGCCGCTGCCGGTCGCGCCCAAGACCGTCGACGCGGTCGTGCTCACCCACGCCCACATCGACCACAGCGGCTACCTGCCACTGCTGGCGCGACAAGGCTTTCGCGGCCGGGTTTACTGCACGTCCGCGACGCACGAGCTGTGCAAGATCCTGCTCACCGACAGCGGCCATCTGCAGGAGGAAGAGGCGAAGTTCGCCAACCGGCACGGTTTCTCCAAACACCAGCCCGCGCTGCCGCTGTACACCCGTGAGGACGCCGAGCGCTGCCTGAAGCTGTTCGCGCCACGTCCGTTCTCTCAGGACTTCGAGGCGCTGCCCGGACTCACCGCGCGGTTGACGCCTTCCGGGCACATGCTCGGCTCGGCCTTCGTGCACCTCAACGACGGCCGGCGATCCGTGCTCTTCTCCGGCGACATCGGCCGGCCCAACGACCCGGTGCTGCGCCCGCCGGTGCAGGTCCCCGGCGCCGACTACCTGCTGGTGGAATCCACCTACGGCAACCGCAAGCATGAAGCGTCCGACGCACTGGCGCAGCTGGAGACTGTCATCAACAAGACGGCCGCCCGTGGAGGGGTCGTGGTCATCCCAGCGTTCGCTGTCGGCCGAGCGCAGAGCCTGATGTACGGCATCTACCAGCTCAAGAAGCAAGGGCGCATCCACCAGCACCTGCCCGTGTACCTGGACAGCCCGATGGCCATCGATGCCACACGGCTGTACCACGCCCATCGCGACGAGCACCGGCTCTCGCCCGAGGAATGCGAGGGCATGTGCCATGCCGCGAAGATCGTCAACAAGGTCGAGGAGTCCAAGGCGCTCAGCGCCGGTCGTGGACCGATGGTCATCATCTCCGCCAGTGGCATGGCCACTGGAGGACGCGTGGTGCACCACCTCAAGTCATTCGCGCCCGACCATCGCAACACCATCCTGTTCGCCGGCTACCAGGCGGGCGGCACCCGTGGCGCCGCGATCGTGCACGGCGCGTCCACCGTCCGCATCCATGGCCAGGACGTGCCGATCCGCGCCGAGGTGGCCTCGCTCGACAACCTTTCCGCCCACGCCGATGCCGACGAGATCCTCGCGTGGATGCGCGGCTTCACGCAAACACCGCGCCGAACCTTCGTGACCCACGGCGAGCCGGAGGCGGCCGATGCGCTGCGCGCGCGGATCGACCATGAACTGGGCTGGTCGGTTGCCGTGCCCGAGTACCTGCAGACGGTGGATCTGGTATGACGGCGCACCTGCACGAGACCGGCACCGGCACCGGCACCGGAGAGGATGGCGTGAACACGCTGCAGGCGTGGCGCACCGGCATCGACACCCATCAGGAGCCGGTGGTCTACATGCGGCGCGACTGCCCTGTCTGCCGGTCGGAGGGTTTCACGACCCAGGCGCGCGTGCAGCTGACGGCCGGCCGCCGCAGCATCGTGGCGACGCTCAGCGTCGTCGATGGGGATTGGCTGGCCGAGAACGTCGCTGGCCTGTCCGAATCGGCATGGGCGTCGCTGGGGGCGCAGCCGGGCCAGCTGGTCACGGTGACCCATGCACCGCCGCTGGATTCGCTCAGCCATGTCCGGGCCAAGGTCTACGGCAATGCCCTGGGCGATGCCGAGTTCAGCGCCATCATCTCCGACGTCGCGGCGGGCCATTACTCTGACCTGCATCTGGCCACCTTCATCACCGCCTGCGCCGGCGATCGCCTGGACCTCGCGGAGACCGTCTCGCTCACGAAAGCCATGATTGGCGTCGGTGACCGCATCGATTGGGGGCGCCCGCTGGTGGTGGACAAGCATTGCGTCGGCGGCCTGCCCGGCAACCGCACGACCCTGCTCGTGGTGCCCATCGTGGCCGCCTGCGGCCTCACGATGCCCAAGACCTCCTCGCGCGCCATCACCTCGCCGGCCGGGACGGCCGACACAATGGAGGTGCTGGCGCCGGTGAACCTGGATGTGCGAAGCATGCGGCGCGTGGTCGAACGCACGGGCGGCTGCATCGTCTGGGGCGGCTCGGTACGGCTCAGCCCCGCCGACGACATCCTCATCCGCGTCGAGCGGCCGCTGGACCTGGACAGCGAGGGCCAGCTCGTCGCCTCGGTCCTGTCCAAGAAGGCCGCTGCGGGCTCGACCCATGTGCTGATCGACCTGCCCGTGGGTGCCACCGCCAAAGTGCGCAGCGCGCAGGCCGCGGCGGCGCTCGGTCGGCGCCTGCAGGAGGTGGGCAGCGCCATCGGCCTGCACGTGGCCTTGCGCGTCACCGATGGTGAGCAGCCGGTCGGCCGCGGGATCGGCCCGGCACTGGAGGCCCGCGACGTGCTGGCCGTCCTACAAGGGACGCCCGAGGCCCCGGCCGACCTGCGGGAGCGAGCGTTGCGGCTGGCGGCGGACATCCTCGAAATGGGCGGTGCAGCGCCCGCCGGCGGCGGCCTGACGCTCGCCACGCAGGTGCTGGCCGACGGCCGCGCCTGGGCCACGTTCGAGGCGATCTGCGCTGAGCAGGGCGGCCTGCGCAGCATCCCGGTGGCAACGCATCGGCACACCGTCGCATCGCCGTCCACGGGACGGGTCTCCCGAATCGACAACCGGTTGCTCGCGCGGGCGGCCAAGCTCGCCGGAGCACCGACCGCCGCTGCCGCCGGCATCGACGTGCATGCGCGCCTGGGCGACCAGGTCGAAGCGGGACAGCCGCTCTTCACGCTGCACGCCCAGGCGCCGGGCGAGCTGGCCTATGCGCTGCAGTTCGTCCGCTCGCGCCCACCGATCTTCCAGATTTCGGAGAACCTATGAAACCTCTCGTTTTTCACCTGCCGGGCGACGAAGACTTCGCCGATGGACTGATCCGGGCGTTGGGCGCGCAGCGGGCTGCCCTGCAACTGCACCGGTTCCCGGACGGCGAGTCGCTGGTGCGGCTGGACGCCGACGTCACCGGCCGCACCGTCGTGATCGTGGCCAGCCTGGCACAGCCGGACGCCAAGGCGCTGCCCTTGTTGTTCGCCGCGGACGCAGCGCGCGACCTCGGCGCCACCCGCGTGTTGCTGGCTGCCCCGTACCTGGCGTACCTGCGTCAGGACCGGCGCTTCAACACGGGCGAAGCCATCACGTCCCGCACGTTCGCTGCGCTGGTGTCGACGGTGTTCGACGGTATCGTCACCGTCGATCCCCATCTGCACCGCTACCGCTCGCTCGGCGAGGTCTACCGGGTGCCGACCCGTGTGGTCGAGTCCGCGCCCGCCATCGCGGCCTGGGTCGCAGCCCATGTGGACCGTCCCGTGTTGATCGGACCCGATGCGGAAAGCGAGCAATGGGTCCAGGAAGTCGCGCGCTTGGCTGGCGCGCCGTTCACGGTGTTGCAGAAGATCCGCCGGGGCGACAAGGACGTGGAGGTCAGCCTTCCCGACACCGCGGCCCTGGCAGACCGCCAGCCCGTGCTCATCGATGACATCGTGTCCAGCGCGCGCACGATGATCCAGGCAATCGCCAGTGTGCGCAGCGTGGGATTGCCGCCACCGGTGTGCATCGGGGTGCACGCCCTGTTCGCCGCCGACGCGTACCACGCACTTCTTGCGGCAGGGCCCCAGCGGGTGGTGACCTGCGACACCGTGCCGCATGTCTCTAACGGCATCAGCGTGGTGGCACCGCTGGCGACAGCGGTGCAGGAACTGATGGAAGCCGGCGCGCCATGAGCCGCTGCGCCGCGCTCGCCATGACGCTCACGATCGAGGGGAGATGACTGCCCATGTGCTTTTCCGCACCCGCCAGTTTCACGGCCGCAGCGGTTCTGCTGGGCCTGGGGACCGTCACCATGCGCCGGGCCCGCTCACGGCGCGAACTGCCGTATGCCGCCATCCCGCTGCTGTTCGGGGTCCAGCAACTGCTCGAAGGCATGCTGTGGCTGACGTTCCCCGACCGCGCGCCCTTGCTGAACGTGGCGCTGACGCATCTCTACTCGTTCTTCTCGCACGTCCTGTGGCCGATCTACGTCCCGCTGGCTGCGCTGGCGCTGGAGAGCGTCCGTTGGCGCCGTCGGGTTCTGGTGGCCATTGCAGTCGCGGGCGCGCTCGTCGGTCTGTACCTGCTGGCGATGCTGGTGAAGCTGCCCATCACGGCCCGCGTGGTCGGCCAGCACATCCTCTACGACTCTCCGCACTTCTACGTGATGACCACGATGGCCCTGTATCTGATCGGCACCTGCGCAAGCCTGATGGTTTCTAGCCACCGGCGCGTGGCGGCTTTTGGGGTGGCCGCCTTTGTCTCCGCAATCGCCGCCTACATGTTCTATGCAACCTGGTTCATCTCGGTGTGGTGCTTCTTTGCCGCTGTGCTCAGCTTCATCGTGCTGTGGCAGTTCCGTGAGCCCCGAGCGAGGCTGGCCGTGCCATGACGAATCCTCCGGCCAGATTCAAGCCCGCACTGGCCTACGCGGACTGCGGCCGCACGCAGGGCCCGATGCGCCGCGCGGCGTTCTTCACGGTTCAGTTGCTCGACGGATTCGAGACCATGCGCGATGCGGTCGCCGGCCGGCTGCCGACGGTATTCGCGCAAGCGGAACTCGCGCAAGGCACCAAGACCGGGCACTTCATCGCCGCGTTCTGCATCCTGTCCCTGCACCGGGTAATCGAGGAGGGCTCATGACCGCACAAAACCGTCTGTCCGTTCTGTTCTCCGACATCGCACCGGCGGACCAGGCCGCGCTGCAGCAACGGCTTCCGACCCACTGGCACGCGCACTTCGTCCAGAACGAACGCCTGGTGGTATCCGATGTCGGCGATGAAGACACCGAGGTGCTGTGCGTCTTCGTGCGCACGCGCGTTGACGAATCGGTGCTCCGGTTGCTGCCGCGCGTGCGGCTCGTGGCAACGCGCTCCGCGGGCTTCGATCACATCGACCTGCAGGCTTGCCGCCGACGCGGCATTGCCGTGTGCAACGTGCCGGACTATGGGTCCGCCAGCGTCGCCGAACATGCCTTCGCGCTGCTGCTGGGCGTGGCTCGCCATCTGACACAAGCCCACGAGCGGGCGCGCCAAGGTTCTTTCGCTTACCGCGGCCTCACCGGCTTCGAGCTGGAAGGAAAGACGCTGGGCATCGTCGGGCTGGGCCGGATCGGGCGCCACGTGGCCCGTATCGCCCTGGGCTTCGGCATGGAAGTTCTCGCGTACGACCCGGCCCTCGCCCCATCGCTCGACATCACGGCAGCACCCATCGCCGGCGTCCGCGTGGTGACGTGGGAGCAGATCCTGCAAAGCAGCGATGTTCTGAGCCTTCATGTTCCGGCCACGCAGGCCACGCACCACCTTCTCGATGGCCAGGCCTTCGCGCGCATGAAACCGGGCATGGTACTGATCAACACGGCACGGGGTGCGCTCATCGACGACGCCGCCCTGCTGCACGCACTGGAGGCAGGTACCGTCGCCGCAGCAGGACTGGACGTGCTGGAACAGGAAGGGGATCTGTCTCCCGAAGTGCCCACGGGCTGCGGCGGACTGGGTTGCGATACCGGCTGGTCGGCATCCAGCCCACTGCTGACGCATCCGCGTGTGCTCGTGACACCGCATGTCGGGTTCAATACGTCGGAGGCGATCGCGCGCATCCTCGACGAGACCATCTCGAACATCGCAGCCTGGCATGCGGGCCGCCTGCGCAACAGGTTGGATGAGCCATGACGCGACCGAACCGCCCCGTTTCCACCGTGCGTCTTGCGGGCCGCCCAACGCAACGCTCGGCGCTGCGCCGGGCCACGCAGATCGCTATGGCCCTGAGCGGGTTCCTGCTCTGGGTGGCCTGGCACCGGGGCCTGATGCGCTGCGATACCCACCGGGCGGCCGACCGCTTCGCCGAAGTGCTGCAGCGATTGGGCACGACCTTCGTGAAGCTGGGCCAGCATCTCAGCCTGCGGGCCGACATTCTGGCGCCCGATGCGCAAGAGGCTCTGGCCAGCCTGCAGGCCAATGTGGCGCCGTTTCCTCCCGAGCAGGCGGTCCAGGAGGTCGAGGCGGCGCTCGGCCGCCCATGGCAGCAGCTCTTCGCACGCTTCGACATGCACGCGCTCGCCGCGGCCTCGATCGCCCAGATTCATCGTGCAGCCCTGCCGGACGGGACGGAAGTGGTGGTGAAGATCCGCCGCCCTGGCGCGGCCGAGCAGGCCGAGACCGACATGCGCATCCTGCGCCGCATCGTCCTGGTCATGCAGGGGCTCGTGCCCTCGCTGCGTCGCTGGGGGCTGGCAGCCATCGTGGACGAGGTTGCGGCCAACTTCCGCTACGAGATGGATTTGTCGCGCGAGGCAGCTTCCGTGCGACGTTTCGCCGACGCCTGGCGCGGCTCTGCCGACATCGTGATCCCCGACGTGGTGGACGGCCTGTGCACGCCGACCGTCATGGTCCAGCAGTTCAGCCACGGAGCTCACCTGCACGGTCTGCCTTCGTCCACCGCGGTGGCGGCCGCGGGCAAACTCGTGGACAGCTACGTCGCCCAGATCTTCCGCGATGGCTTCTTCCACGGCGACCCCCATCCCGGCAACGTCTTCGTGATGGACGATGGCCGCATATGCCTGCACGACTTCGGCATCGTGGGCCGGGTCGACGGCAACATGCGGCGGGCGCTGGTGGCGTTCGCCCTGGCCTTCGTCGAGCAGGATGCCGAATGGGTGGTCGATGCCTGGCTCGACCTGGGCCTGCTCGGCGACGGCACCGATCGGGCCGTGTTCGTGCCTGTCGTGCGTGCCCTGGTCGCAGACTGCGCACAGAGGCCGCTGAAGGACTGGTCGCTCTCAGGTGCTCTCGCGCAGCTCGTGGCGGCGGGCCGGACCCAGGAAGTCCGGCTGCCCAGGGACCTCCTCGTGCTCACGCGTACCCTGTTGTTGCTCGAAGGGACGGTGCGCCTGCTGGCACCCGAGTTTTCCATCATCGAAGCCATCTCTCGCCACACGACCACGGGCGTCTTCGACGAGCCCAAGTCTGCGGCATCGCAGCGTCTGCCATATGAACTGGGGAACGCGGCCCACGCCCTGCCCTCCCTGATGGCGCGGCGTCTGCACAGCGTCTTGCGGCAGGGTGACCTGCTGCAACTGTCGATCAAGCCGGATGCCAGGATGCTGAGCGGGATCGACCGCCTCGGCCGTCGCGTCGCGCTGGCGCTCGTGACGCTCGGCCTGTACATCGCATCGAGCTTGTTGATGCAGCACGGCGTGGGCCCGCGCTGGGGCGACATGCCGGTACTCGCGCTGCTGGGCTATGCGCTGGCGATCCGGTTCACGTTTTCCATCGCGCGCAGCCGCGGCTGAGGCGCCTCATCAAGCAAGGAGTCAGGCATGAACAAGGTCAGAGTGGCGGTGAACGGATACGGTGTGATCGGCAAGCGGGTGGCGGATGCGGTCGCACTCCAGGAGGACATGGCGCTAGCCGGCGTCGCGGATGTGGTGCACGACTATCGCCTGCAGGTGGCCGCGCAGCGCGCTTTCCCGATTTACGCGGCGACCGCTGAAGCCGCACAATCGATGCGTGCTGCGGGGCTTCCTGTCGCGGGCGATCTGGCCGACCTGCTCGCCAACGCGGACGTCGTGGTCGATTGCACACCCAAGAAAGTCGCCGCGGTCAACAAGAGGGCGTACGACGCTGCCGGTGTGAAGTCCATCTTCCATGGCGGCGAGTCCCACGCGTTGACCGGTCATTCGTTCGTCGCGCAGGAGAACTACGCAACCGCGATCGGCCGCACCTCCACCCGGGTGGTGTCCTGCAACACGACGTCGATCGTGCGCACCCTGGGGGCGCTTCGGACAGCGGGCCTGCTCAAGCGAGCCCGCGGGACGCTGATCCGCCGGGCTTCCGACCCGTGGGAGGCGCATGCGGAGGGCATCATCAACACGCTCGTGCCGGAGAAGACGATCCCCAGCCATCAGGGACCGGACGCGCGCACTGTGATCCCGGACCTGGACGTCGTCACGATCGCGGTCAAGGCGCCGCACAACAGCAGCCACCTGCACACCTGGTGGGTCGAACTGACGAGGCCGGCCACGCGCGACGAGGTGCTGGCGGCCTTTCGCGCTGCGCCACGGATCGCGTTCGTGCGATCCTCGGATGGTCTCGTGGCCCTCAACAGCACGGTGGAACTGATGGCCGATCTCGGCCGCCCGCGCGGCGACCTGTGGGAGGTCGCGTTGTGGGAGGACGTGCTTTCGGTCGATGGCGATCAGGCGTACTACACCTACCAGGTCTTCAACCAGGCGATCGTAATCCCCGAGACCATCGATGCCATTCGCGCCTTGAGCGGCATCGAGACCGATCCCCAGGTGTCGATGGCGCGCACCGATGCTTCGCTGGGACTGCAGCGTGATTTCATCCGTGACCGCGTCCAGGTTCGACGATGAGTGAATTCGATGATCCCGCGCTGGTCGGGCTCGGGCTGGCACTCGCTTCGGGACTTCTGATCGGCCTGGAACGGGGATGGCAGCAACGCGAGCGGCCCGAGGGACATCGCGTCGCGGGCGTTCGCACCTTTGCGCTGATCGGCCTGCTCGGCGGCCTTGGCGGGCTGCTGGCCCAGCGCTGGGGAGCCGGCATGCTCATCGCGCTGCTCGTACTCGTCGGGGTGTATCTGGTGGTGGGCTACCTGGTGACGGCGCATATGCATGCCGTGATGGGACTGACCACGTCCGTCGCCGCCCTTGCGACTTTCGCCATCGGGGCGCTGGCGACCAGTGGCGCTTGGCGCGTTTCGGCGGTCGCCGCCGTGGTCGTGCTGGCGCTGCTGCGTTTCAAGCAGCTCTTGCACGCCGGCGTCGGCAAGCTGTCCGAGGCGGAGATCAGCAGCGGCACGCAGTTGCTGTTGATCAGCGTGGTCGTACTGCCCGTACTCCCTGATCGTGGCTTTGGCCCCTATGAGGCGTTGAATCCCTATCGCCTTTGGTGGGCCGTTGTCCTGCTGGCAGTGCTGTCGTTCGCTGGGTTCGTCCTGATGCGCTCGCTCGGCAGGAAACGAGGGCTGGTATTCACAGCGCTGCTCGGCGGGATCGTGTCGAGCACCGCCACCACGGCCACGTTGGCGCGCTGGGCCGGGCAGACGCCAGGCTGGCATCCACTGGCAGCGGCGGGGGCGGCGCTCGCCTGCGCAGCCATGTTTGCGCGCATGGCGGCTCTCGTCGCCATCGCAGCCCCCGGCATCGGCTGGGACCCGGTGGTCATCTTCGTGGCCATGGCCGTGGCTGGCGGTGTTCTGGGGACGTTCCTGGCGGCGCGGTCGCCCGCCGACGACTTGCCCGAACTTCAGCTTGGCAACCCATTGCAGCTGCGCTCCGCGCTCCAGTTCGCAGCCTTCCTGGCCGCGGTGATGCTGGCAGGCCGCTTTCTTGCCGATCGCTTCGGGGATGCTGGCGTCATGCTGACCGCCGCTGCCTCGGGTCTGGTGGACGTCGATGCGATCACGCTCTCGATTGGCCGCCTGGTGACCGAGGGCGCCGTCACCGCCGCTTCGGCCACCCTGGCCTTGTTCATCGCCGCATCCGTCAATCAGGTCACCAAACTTGTCCTGTTGATGTCGCTGGGCGGTAGGGCGCTCGCATGGAGAGTGCTCCCGTCGTACGCGGCCATGGCTGCTGCTGGCTTTGCCGTCGCCCTGGGCTTGACCTGAAACAGCGATCAGCTATCGAAGGCCACCGATCGCGCCAGACTCTCCTGCGCTTCAAGGGCAGACAGCCTGCCCTTGAGCGCCGCCTGGATGACGCCGAAGGCGTCACCGCCCAGCGCCACCCGAAGCGGGGTGATCTCACTTTCCGTGCAGAAAACCCGGTTAAGAGCTACGGGTTAACCCGCAATTTTTTATTGTCTGGAATTATCAGTAGCGAATACGTAGACTGCAGCAGGCTTGCGACCACGCCAGCCACGGGAGGACCAGCTTGTCTAGCTACTACCTATGTTTCGTTGGCGCCGATACCCTGCCAAAATCGCTATCTAAGCGGGAAGTCGAAGAGTGCTTTGGGCTGAGCATTGAAGACATCCAGGAGCTGCGCCCGCCCCGGTTCAGAGGGACTGCACGCCTTGGCGCTGCAGTCCAACTGGTCATGCTGCGCGCCACCGGGCGGCACCCCGATGCCTTTTCAGGCCTCCCCTCCGTTTTGCTGCGGTACCTGACCTCAGCGCTTGGTATGCATGCGACGGATATCGCTTCGGTGACCTCGCTGTACAAGGACAAGGACACGCGATACGAGCACCAGCTCTGGGCTCGGGAACGTGTCGGCTTCGCGGTAGTAGATGACACCACCAAACCGCTCCTGGCAGATGCTTTGGGGGAGTTTTCCGCCTCAGCGGTATCAGTCGATGACCTGATCCAACAGTCAGAACACTGGCTTTTTGATCGACGGCTCGTCCTGCCTGGTGACCGGACACTGCGCGACATGGCGCGCACGGCATTTGCTGAACAGGAGAATGCAGCAATCGCAGCGGTCCGCACCTGTGCGCCACCCAAACAGGTTCAGGCGGCTCTCTCGCACGCATTCTCAAAGCGATCAGGGCCCGGCGGTCACACAGTGCTGGAGTGGCTGCGCACACCCCCAGGGAAGCACGGGCAGCTCACGCTGAGCGAGGTCACCAAGAAAATCGAGTGCCTATGACCCACGCTCACCCCCACGCACCAGATGTGCACCATCAGCACGTTCACAGAACCTCTTGAGTTCGACCGGATAGCGATGGACATACGCGGTCTACATCTGACAGGATCCGTTGTCGGATCTGGCGCTAGTCCTTACCTCTTCCAAGAACGCAGCAGCAACGCATTGGTCACCACACTCACGCTGCTGAGGGCCATAGCTGCTCCCGCCACCATGGGATTCAACAAGCCAAATGCAGCCAAGGGGATCCCGACCACGTTGTACGCGAATGCCCAGAAAAGGTTCTGACGGATCTTTGCGTACGTGCGCCGGGAGATGTCGATGGCATCTGCGATCAACGCGGGGTCACCACGCATCAGCGTGATCCCCGCAGCATGCATGGCCACGTCGGTGCCCGTGGACATGGCAATTCCCACATTCGCCGCAGCCAGAGCGGGCGCGTCGTTGATGCCGTCACCCACCATCGCAACGTGCCTGCCACCTGACTTGAGCTGCGCCACGATATCCGCCTTGCCTTCCGGCAGCACATCAGCACGAACCTGATCGATGCCCAACGCGCGGGCTACTGCGCTTGCGCTTCCCTTGTTGTCCCCGGTGACCAGGACGGTCTGGATGCCCAGAGCATGCAGTTGGGCAATGGCTTTTTGTGAGCTGGGCTTCACGGTGTCTCCAAATGCCAATAGTCCCATCACTTCTGGCGCATCGGTCACGTCAGCCAACCAGGATACCGTGCGGCCCTCTTGCTGCATCTGTGCTGCAGCCCCGGTCAGACTGGCCATGTTGACACCCAACTCCTCCATGTAACGTGTACTCCCGAGGCGGATCTGGCGTCCTTTGATGACAGCAGACATGCCTCTGCCAGCTACCGCTGTGACCTCAGTGGCACGAGGAACGGTCACACCCTGGGTGCGTGCAGCGTCCATCACGGCCTTGGCCAGTGGATGCTCGCTGCCGTTCTGAATGGCCGCAGCAAACGGCAGTAACTGATCCTGGAGGCCTTCGGCAGGCATCGCAGCCGTCAAAGTGGGCTTCCCCTCGGTCAGGGTGCCGGTCTTGTCGAACGCCACGGTGTCGATGTGGTGGGCAACCTCCAGTGCTTCTGCATCCTTGATCAGAATACCGTGGCGTGCTGCAACGCCGGTGCCCGCCATGATCGCGGTGGGAGTAGCCAAACCCAGCGCACAAGGGCACGCAATGACAAGTACCGCGACAGCATTGAGGATCGCCTGTTCCCAGTTGCCAGTGGCAAAGCCCCAGCCCATCAGTGTGATGGCAGCAAGGCCGAGCACCACGGGCACAAAGACCGCACTCACTTCATCCACAATCCGCTGGATGGGAGCCTTCTTCGCCTGCGCCGACTCAACCATCCGCACGATGCGCGACAGAGTTGACTCTGCGCCTATCGCAGTCGTCCGTACCAACAACAAGCCCTCCGCGTTCACGGAGCCTCCCGTCACCTTGTCACCGACGTGCTTCGCCACAGGCAGGCTCTCCCCGGTGATCAATGACTCATCCACCTGGCTTGCGCCTTCGATCACCGAGCCGTCTACCGGGACTCTCTCCCCTGGGCGGACAACCACCGTATCACCTACTTTCACGCGTGAGAGTGGTAGATCAATGTCACCGGCATCAGTGCGCACACGTGCAATTTCTGGGCGCAGCGCATGCAGCGCCCGGATCGCTTCGGTGGTTTGTCGCTTGGCTCGGGCTTCCAGCCACTTCCCGAGAAGGACAAGCGTGACGATCACAGCAGAGGCTTCAAAGTACAGATGGGGCGTGCCGTGTTCAGCGTGCTTGAACAGCAGGTACAGGCTCAAGCCGTACCCGGCCGACGTACCCAATGCGACCAGCAGATCCATGTTGCCTGCGCCTGCACGAAGAGCCTTCCAGCCAGCGCGGTAGAACCTCGCGCCCAGCCAGAACTGCACAGGGGTGGCCAGGGCCAGTTGAATCCAGCCGTTGAGTGTCCAGTCTTGACCGAACAGCATGCCAAGCATGGGCAATACCAGGGGGAAGGACAGACCAGCGGCTAGAGCGACAGGCCACCAGGGCGCCGACGGCTTGTCGTGTTCAGTGGAAGTGCTCGTATCCGCAACCTGTGCCTCATAGCCCGCCTTAACAACGGCGGCTACCAGGCGTTCGGGAGGCAATCCTGCATCGAAACGAACCTGCGCACGCTCCGTGGCTAGATTGACTTCCGCGTGCTTGACGCCTGGTACACCCTTCAGCGCTTTTTCGACACGTCCCACGCACGACGCGCAGGTCATCCCACCGATCAACAGCTCCACGGACTCTTCCGCTATTGCGTATCCAGCCTTTTCGACAGCCGCAGCCAAGGCCGGGACCGGCACCGTGGAGGCGGCAACCACGGAGGCGCGCTCAGTAGCAATATTCACGGTCACCTCACGGACCCCAGGGACGGCTTTGAGGGCCTTTTCAACCCGTCCAACGCAAGAGCCGCAGGTCATGCCAAGTATCGGAAGATTCAGGTGTGCGATCGATAGTGAGGCGGACGGCCCCGCTTCATGGGCAGAGGTATTCATAGCAATCTCCATGTGGTGTTCAACTCCGGCGTTAACCGGCAGAGTTCGAACTTTCAGGGTTGACACGATGGGAGACGCAAGCGAGTCGGCGCTCCTTGTTTGGATATCTATCTGGCCACTTGACCTTGCCCCAGTGGCAAACCGGAGACTGAAAGCCTCTTAACTTTTCCAAGAGGTGAAAAATGCATGAATTCCAACTCCCCGACATGACCTGCGGACACTGCGCTGGTATGGTGAGCCAGACGCTTCAGATGACAGACCCTGAATGCAAAGTGCAGGTGGATATGTCCAAACGCATGGTCACTGTGCAAAGCGCGGAAGATCGCAAGACACTGGTCGAGGCGCTGACCGAGGCTGGATATCCGCCCGCCTGATCTAGGCTTTACAAAACGTAGTATTCGGAGCGCTTGACATTGACACGGTGGTAAGGGCCAAAGTCCTTGCTACCGTGTTATTCCATTGCACAGGAGCATCCATGACCACACTCATGAACATCGGCGAAGCGGCCAAAGCGGCAGGTGTATCGGCCAAGATGATCCGCCACTACGAGCAAACAGGTTTGTTGCCAGAAGCTGAGCGCAGTGAGTCTGGCTATCGAAAATACGGTGAGCGCGAAGTTTCGGTACTGCGTTTCATCCGCCAGTCGCGCCGCCTCGGGTTCTCAATGCCCCAGATTGCGGAGTTGATCGGCCAATGGGGTGACACGCACCGCACCAGTCGGCAGGTAAAGGCGATTGCGGAGCGCCATCTGGCGGATCTGGAGGAGAAGCTGCGGGAGATTATCGAGATGAAATCAGCCTTGGAGCAGTTGGTTTCTGTGTGCGCTGGCGACGACCACTCGAA
The DNA here is from genome assembly GCF_057808995.1 of Acidovorax sp. FG60. Lineage (NCBI taxonomy): Bacteria > Pseudomonadati > Pseudomonadota > Betaproteobacteria > Burkholderiales > Comamonadaceae > Acidovorax > Acidovorax sp. FG60. Next base: position 31,069 of record NZ_JBMDJC010000027.1, on the reverse strand, counting down.
CTGCGCAATTCTTGACAACCTGGCGGCGGACAGCCCCTCGAAGCCCAACCACAACGCAAGTTTCGTCAAACCGACTCGGCGCGGAGCCAAGGTTTCCAGAGCGCACTCTGGTGTGACCGACACGCCAACGAACAGCCATCTAGACCTCATGACGTGGATGCGCGGAGTCCACGCACATCGGAGCGGGCACTGAACTAGGCCCTGAGGGGGCTTGCGAAGCCATCACCTTGCACCACGATTGCGGCCCGCCCGTACTTGGGTGGGCCACGCTTGTGGCCCACCCGTTTGCATTACTTAGGCGTGGAGCCCGGAGTGGCTTCCTTGTGCGGCATGGCTTCACGCGCATTGGCCTTTTCCTGACCACGGGCTTCGGCCTTGCTGGTGTCCGCAAGGCCAGAGCCTTCACCTCGCGCTGTACCGCCATCCTTGATCTGCTTCACACCGGTTGCAGGACGGGCTTTCTTGTGGTCTTCGCCATGCGCTTGCGCCTTGGAGTTGGTATAGGGCGTGGCTTCCTGGGTGTCGCCAGCGGCGAATGCGGACGATGCTGCTGTCATGGCGAGGGCAATAAGGAGCGTTTTCATGATTTTTCCTTGGTGGGTTGACGTGCGAACAGAAGAACGCCCCCTTTTCTTGAGGGCGTAGCGAGACACTTTTTGCGCTTACTTGGCAGGCTCGATGGCAGTGACGACCATCTTTCCGCCCTCGTTGATCACCATGAAGCGGATCTTGTCGCCGGCCTGCGCCTTGTCGAGCAGGGCCTTGTCCTTGGCTGTGAACACCATGGTCATCCCCGGCATCTCCAAGTGCTTGATGTCGCCATGCTTGATGGTGATTTTTCCGGCGTCCTTGTCGATCTTGCGCACCTCTCCATCGGTCATGGAGGCTGCGGCCGTGGTTGCGGCTCTTCCGGCGTCTCCAGAGGCTTGCGCCGTGGCCGACAGCGGCAAGAGGGTGGTCAGCGACAACACGGCGCCGATCAAAAGACTGTTTGCGTTTTTCATGTGAACTCCTTGTTCAATGGCGTGGAGGACTTTTCCGCTTACTTCTTCACCACCGTGACCTGCCCCTTCATGCCAGCGTCGTAATGGCCTGGGTACAGGCAGGCAAACTTGACTTCACCAGCCTTTGTGAACTGCCAGATGATTTCGCCTTGCTTGCCTGGGGCCAGCGACACCTTGCTGGGTTCGTCATGCTCCATATCCGGGAACTTCTTCATGGTCTCGTAGTGTTCCTTGAGTTCGGCATCGGTGCCCATGCTGAACTCGTGTTTGACCTGGCCACTGTTCTTGATCACGAACTTGACCGTTTCCCCCTGTTTGACGGAAATCGCGGCGGGCGTGAAGCGCATGGTGTCAGCCATGTCCACGTTGATTGTGCGGGTCACCTTCGCGGCCTTGCCGGGCTGACCAATTGCTGATTCAGCGCTGCCATGGCCGTGGGCGCCACCGCCGTCATGGCCGCCGCCGTGATTGCCGCCTGCAATGCTGTTGAAGGACAGGGCCACCAGGGTGGAGGCCGCGATCAGGGAAAGAGTGCGTTTCATAGTTGCCTTGGGTTGTGGATGCGATGTGAACGTGGTGATCAGTGGCCGCTGTGCGAAGACGGCTTTTTGACCTTGACGACAGTGTCCGAGCTGGACTTCTCTTTGCGAGGCATGGACTGCCCGCCCTCGGCCTTGAAGCGGGCCGGTTCAGCCATCGGACCGGTGTACTCGTAGGCCACCGTGCCCTCCGGGTTTTTGTACCAACCCGGGTTTTTGTAGTCGCCCGGCTTCTGGTCGCGGCGTACTTTGAGGACGCTGAACATTCCGCCCATTTCGACCGAGCCGAACGGGCCTTCTCCGGTCATCATCGGGATGGTGTTGTCCGGAATGGGCATTTCCATTTCCGTCATGTCTGCCATGCCGCGCTCGCCCATGACCATGTAGTCGGGGATCAGGTTGTTGATCTTCTTGGCAACGCCGCGGTGGTCCACGCCAATCATGGTGGGAATGTCGTGACCCATTGCATTCATGGTGTGGTGGCTCTTGTGGCAGTGGAACGCCCAGTCGCCTTCTTCGTCCGCGAGGAACTCAATCTGGCGCATCTGGCCCACTGCCACGTCGGTTGTCACTTCATAGAGACGGGTGCTCTTGGGCGTGGGACCGCCGTCCGTGCCCGTTACCAGAAACTCGTGTCCGTGCAAATGCATCGGGTGGTTGGTCATGGTGAGGTTGCCGATGCGGATGCGCACCTTGTCGTTGAGCCGAACGTTCAAGGAATCGATGCCAGGAAAGATGCGGCTGTTCCACGTCCACAGATTGAAGTTCAGCATTTCCGCGACCTTGGGCGTAGCGGCGCCGGGCTCAATGTCATAGGCACTGAGCAGGAAGCAAAAGTCTCGATTCACTTCATCAATCAGCGGATGCTTGGTCTTTGGATGCGTGATCCAAAAGCCCATCATGCCCATGGCCATCTGGGTCATCTCATCGGCGTGCGGGTGGTACATGAAGGTGCCTGGACGGCGAGCCACGAATTCGTAGACAAAGGTCTTCCCTGACTGGATCGCTGGCTGGTTCAAGCCCGCCACGCCGTCCATGCCGTTGGGCAAACGCTGTCCATGCCAGTGGATGCTGGTGTGCTCGGGCAGCTTGTTGGTCACAAAAATGCGGACGCGATCGCCTTCCACGACTTCAATGGTGGGACCGGGACTCTGGCCGTTGTATCCCCACAGGTGGGCCTTGAAGCCAGGAGCCATTTCGCGCACGACGGGTTCTGCTACCAAGTGGAACTCTTTGACCCCCTGGTTCATGCGCCAAGGCAGCGTCCAGCCGTTGAGCGTGACCACCGGGTTGTAAGGACGCCCGGAGTTGGGTACGAGCGGCGCCATGGTGTCTGGACTTGTCTGGTACACGGGTTCCGGCAGTGCTGCCATCGCCACTCGGCTCACACTCGCTGCGGCCACGGCCCCTCCGGCGATGCCCGCAAATCGGAAAAAATCTCTTCTTGAATTCATGTTTGGTTTCCTTGAGGGGATCAGTGGCCTGCGCCAGCTTCGGCAGCGGCTGCGCCACCGCCCGAGACGCCAGTGCTGGTTGGCTTGCCAATGAGGGAGGCCTGGAGGGCCGCGTCCGCTAGCCAGAACTGTTGTTCAGCGTTCAGAGCCGCCATTACCGAGTTCACCTGGTCGCGGGAGTCGGCAAGTAGTTCAAAGACGCTGATCAGCATCCCGTTGTAGCGAAGCTGGTTTTCTTCAGAGATGCTCTTACGCAGCGGGATCACTTCGTCGCGGTGGTGGCGCGCGATGTCGTATGCCGTGCGATAGGCTGAGTAGCTTTCGCGCAGGTTGGATCCCGCCGCGCGGGCGGTAGCTTCCAGGCGGTTGGCCGCAGCCAGGGTCTGCGCGCTCATGGCGTCGCGCCGCATACCTCCCCAATCAAAAATGGGCAACTGCAGGCTGATCTCAAAGCCTCGTCGCGTTGAGTGGGTGTTCTCGGCCGCATCGAAGACAGAGTCGCGCCGTACTCCCAGTTCAATGTCCGTGAAGGTCGTGATCGTGTTCCAGCCTTGCGCGCGTGCGGCTGCGTCGTAATCGGCCTTCGCGATCTGCAGATCCAGCCGACCCTTCGAAGCCTGACGGCCAGCGTCCGATGGAGACAGCGGCTCCTTGGGAAGTGTGGGAAGGCGTTCAGGCAACTTGAGCTGTTGGGCTTGGCTATCGTCCAGGCCTAGCAGCCGCACCAGCTCCTCACGGGCTGCCGTGACCTGGTGCTGCGCACTGGCCAGCTGGGTCGCAGTGTCGGCGTAGAACGCTTGCTGGCGCACACGATCGAGCTTGTTGAAATTGCCCACCGACTGCATGCGTTTGGCCAGTTCGGCGCTGGCCTGGGCGCTGGCGACGACCTGTTGGGTGTAAGTCAGGGTCTGTTGCGCGGCGACAGCCCGGACCCAGGCCTGACGTACCTGCGTGACTTGGTCCACTACGTCGCTGCTCAGGCGCAACTGGGTCTGCTTGATGCGCTGCTCGGCGATGCCTTTGCGTGTTGGCAAGGTCAGCAGGTCCAGCAGGCCGAAGGACAGGATGCGGCCGATCTCCGTCTCGCTACCCAGGCGAACCCGCTCCAGGCTCAGAATGGGGTTGGCGATGCGTCCGGACTGGGCTGCAGTGGAAGAGTCCGCCCAGTTTTGGGCCACGATGGCCTGCAGGGACGGGCTATTGACCAGAGCGAGTTGAACGGCATCCTGTTGACTGAGCGGTTTGGCCAACAAGTCCGAGGCACGCCGGCGCAAGGCCTCTTGCTCATTCTTGGCTCGGGCCAAGGTGAGTTTGCCGTCCGTGAAACTGCTGGTTGCTGCGTTGGCGCTGGAGATGTTTTGCTCCAGGTTCACGCTGGCACAGCCAGACAAAACCGCAACTGCGGCAACAGCGATCACGAGTTTGGCGCGGGGCATACGCAGGGGGCGGCTCATTGTTTGCCCCCGTGGTGTGCGTCATGGCCTTGGGCTGGTTGGTCCTGACCCGCTGCGGGTGCGGATTGGCGCATTTCCTTGGCATAGGCCCGCCATCCTCCGATTTCACCCACCTTGTCGTTGGCGGCCTTCCACGGCTGGACTGATTGCTCCTTGTAGACCTCATAGCCCGCGAGAGCTGATCGGTACGAAAGTTGGTAGTCCACCTTTGGGGGGGCATCGTCCGGCATCTGAGCAAGTGCCAGCGAAGGTGCCAGCAATGCTGCGGCCAGCCAAGGGATTGAGTTAAGTCGTGAAAGCCAAGAATTTCTCATAGATTCACCATGCGTTTTGATGCAACGCATTGTGTGAGTTATTAGCTTCCAAAGACATAACGGATTGATTACATATTTGTCATGTTCAAGAAAGGCATAAATCTCCGGGCACACTGGCGACCTCTTGTAGCGCCAAGGAGGTCTCGTGAAGATACTGATCGTTGAGGACGAAACCAAAACCGGGGAGTACCTGCGCCAAGGCTTGCGGGAAGCGGGATTCAACGCTGATCTAGTCCACAACGGTGTCGATGGTCTGCGTATGGTTCAAGAGGAAGACTACGATCTGGTAATCCTGGATGTGATGCTTCCTCGGATGGACGGCTGGCAGGTCCTCACCAATATGCGTCGCCGTGGCCTTGAGATGCCCGTGCTATTTCTCACGGCCAAGGATCAGGTGCAAGACCGGATCAAGGGGCTGGAATTAGGCGCAGACGACTATCTGGTCAAGCCGTTTTCTTTTGCTGAATTGCTGGCAAGGGCCCGTACCATACTGCGGCGCGGCCGTAGTGGCGCCGAGGTGACCATTCTGCAGGTGGCCGATCTTGAACTGGATCTTCTGCGGCGGAGAGTCAGCAGGTCCGGCAAACGCATCGACCTCACGCCCAAGGAATTCGGTCTGCTGGAACTGCTGATGCGTCGCCAAGGAGAGGTTTTGCCTCGCTCTCTGATCGCGTCGCAGGTGTGGGATATGAATTTCGACAGCGACTCCAACGTGGTCGAGGTGGCAATGCGCAGGCTTCGGGCCAAAATTGACGATGCCTATGACGCCAAACTGATCCAGACGGTGCGAGGCATGGGGTATGTGCTTGAAGCGCCACAGGAGATTCCGTGAAAGCCCGGCACTCGCTGACGACACGGCTGACGGCCTTTTTTACGCTGGCTTCTGGGCTTGTGCTCGTTGGCTTGGGGACCATCGTCGCCATTTCTATCGATCGCCATTTTGTGGAACTGGATCGCGATGCCCTGCGCGACAAGATCCACCTCACACGTGAGGTGATAGGAAAATCCACGTCACCTGAAGACCTCAAAATGCGTCTGGACGACGTCTTGCACAGCCATGAGGGCCTTTTTGTCAGCGTTTTCCGTGACAGGGCCACGCTTTACGCGACCACGGATTTCCAGTTTCCAGATGATCTCCATGCCCTGGCCCAGAGGGCCCGCCTGGGGGTTGCCTCCTGGAAAACGAAGGGGCGGGAATACCGAGGGATGTCGGCACTCGTGACGTTGCCGGGTTCCGCCGAGCCGCCGCTGCAGGTCTGGGTAGCTGTAGACATTGCCCACCACAAGCACTTCATGTACGAATTGATTTGGGTGCTTGTGGGCTATGTGGCGTTGGCCACTCTAGTGGCCGGGGTCCTGGGCTGGTGGGCCGCAAAGAATGGCTTGGCCCCCCTTCGGGCCATGAGATCTCGCGCCATGGCCATCACGGCACAGCGACTGGACGAGCGGATGCCAACCCAGGAGTTTCCAGTGGAAATGGCAGACTTGGCGACCACTCTCAACGAGATGCTCCGGCGGCTCAAGGAGGAGTTCGACCGGCTGTCCGAGTTTTCTTCGGACCTGGCTCACGAGCTGCGAACGCCCATCAACAATCTGATGACGCAGACCCAGGTCACGCTTAGCCAAGCTCGCTCCTCCGAGGAGTACCAGGACATACTGGCCTCCAACGCCGAGGAGTACCAGCGTTTGGCCCGCATGGTGGCTGACATGTTGTTCCTGGCCAAGGCTGACCACGGGCTTATTCTTCCCAGCACGGAGAGAATCGCAGTTCATGATGAAGCACAGGCCTTGTTTGATTTCTACGAGGCCCTTGCCGAAGAAAAGCGGGTCCGGCTGCAACTGATCGGAACGGCGGAGATCACTGGCGACCGGTTGATGCTTCGCCGGGCGCTGAGCAATCTCCTGTCCAACGCCGTTCGCTACACCCCCCCTGGAGAACAGGTGGTCGTTGACATTCAAGGGGACGTTCACGGAACCACCGTGGATGTAGTCAACACTGGACCTTCTATCGATGCGCAGATGATCCCCCGCCTGTTTGACCGTTTCTTTCGGGCAGACAAGTCGCGCAAGCAACTGGATTCCGACGGTGCAGGCTTGGGCTTGTCCATCACCCAGGCGATTGTTCATGCACACCGGGGCCGCATCTCAGTGAGTTCGGCCGATGGCAGGACCTGTTTTTCGATGTATTTCCCCAGTGCACAGACCATTGGCAAGCACTTCACGACAAATGCATGACCCCTTTGCAACCCTTATTGACTGCTGGAAGGCGGATCCGAGCAGCACCTACAACAGCTGGTTCCTGTGGGATCAGAGGATCAAGAACTTCCGCTCCATACGCAGAGGCATGGCACAGGTGGTGGAGGACATCCGGGGAGGAACGTTTGGCAACGCCTACCGAGGCTCCTCGCTGGAGACGATCGTGGGTTCCGTGGCAGAGCAGCGCCAAATTTTCAAAGGTGCGGACCACGCGTTCCTCTGGAAACCCAAGCTGAGGATTCCGGACATCTACGAAAACACGAGTAACCAGCTCGCCTTCGCAGATCTCCTTCACACCTGCGATCACTGCGATTGCGCAGAAGACGTCGTTGCCGCCATACAGCGCATCGATGCAATCGGCATCAAAGGCTTGGGCCCAGCAGTCGCCAACTTGCTGTATTTCATCCACCCAACGCTGCTCTCTCCCTTTAACACTGCCATTGTCAATGGTTTCAACGCAGTGACTGGCGGGCGCGTGAAGCTCGGACGTTGGGACCACTATCTCTCTATGCGGGAGGGCTTGCTGCGCTTGAACGCGCAGTACCGGCTGAAACTATCGAATGATCTCGGTGCGATTGCGGGACTCATGTTTGACATTGGCAGTGGCCGATATGCAGCGCCGCCACAAGCAATGGATGCGGCGACGGCGACACTCTGGCAAGAAGACCTTGAACGTGTGCGGCTGGAATCCACCGCATCGCAACGGGAGATGTCCCAGGCGACCGAAAGCGATGCGACCCACACGGGTATTCAGGCTTCATTGCGCGATCTGGGCAAGTCTCTCGGGTTTGATGTCTGGATAGCGTCCAACGACCGGGGTCGCTCCTACGGCAGCGGCCTTTTGGGAGACGGATGTCTGGCGCAGTTGCCTGCCAGCGTGGACAGGGGACTGGAGTCGATTCGACTCATTGATGTCGTATGGATTGATACTCAGACATCGCAGGTCGCGGCCGCATTTGAAGTCGAGCACACCACGTCCATCTATTCGGGGATCGTGCGAATGCTCGACCTGGCCTTGGGCACGTCGGTTGCAGTCAACTGTGCATTGTTTCTTGTGGCTCCAGACAATCGCAGAGACAAGGTCGCTGAACAACTTCAAAGGCCTGCATTCTCCCGCGTTTCGGAGTTGGGAATCCGGTACCTGCCGTATAGCCAACTGGAGCAGAACCACGCTTTGATGAGCCGTTTTGGTTCCAGTATCAAGCCGCTGCTGGAGATTTCGCAGCGGCTGTGAGACCCGGTTCTTTGGCATGGTGCGGTTCGCCTGGGTCTGGCTCCTTCGGCCTCGGGTTCGATTCACGGCGATGTCGGCAAGATGAAGCGCCTGTTATCCCGAACGGGGGGACTAGCTGGTAATAACTTGCGCTGCGAAAGCTACAGGTCTGGCGCCAGAAACTACGATGGACCATCACCTTGGTAGAGATCTCCAAGGCGGCACTTCGCAAATTCTTCGTCCAACCATGAGGTCCTCGACATGAACGTCACTACCAAGCCATTGGATGCTCTGTCGCCAGTCGGTTTGTTGGGAAACTCTGTGTCCACAGCACCGAGCATCCAAGGGGGCGGTTTTCTAGACGCCATGAAGCAGGCGCTGACAATCACAAGCCAATTGCAAGGTGAATCGGGTCGGCTGAGTCGAGAGGTCACACTTGGCAACCCCACGGTCAGCTTGGAAGGGACCATGCTCGCTGGAGTCAAGTCGAATATTGCGTTCCAGGCGACCTTGCAAAGCCGCAATCGAATTGTCCAGGCCTACACCGATGTGATGAACATGCAGGTCTGATCCTGAGCGAGTTGTAAGACAACGGTCGTGCGCACCTGCTGTCGGGGCCGTGGGCATGCTTTGCATTCAAGCTGGAGGCGGCCCTTTTTTGGCAAGGCTCCTCCAGCTCAGCCGCTGACCCCCTGGGAAAACTCACTGCAACCGTGGCGCCTTGGAGGATTCGTCCGAGGTGGTGGCCATGGCCGCATGCTGCGCTGCGTGATAGCGGTCCGGATAGATTTCGTTGAGCTTGCGGCCGTCTTCGCCCACAGCGACGACTTCGCCTTCGCGGATGGCGCGTGCCAGCTCGCTCTTTACCTGGTCACGTGTCTTCAGCGATTTGCCTGTCACGATGGGATAGCGGCCTGACATCAGTTCATTGCGTTTGACGCCGAATTCACCGGCCACCATGATGTCGCCTGTACGGATAGCCTGCTCCAGCTCGTCCCGCACTTGCTCTCGGGATTTGCCGACCTGAGTCGAAGTAGCCACGGGATAGGCGCCAGGATTGATCTGCTTGAGCGTAAGACCCGATTCGCCAAAGGCGAGCATGTCGCCGCTCTGCTGAGCCTGCGCCAATTCAGCACGGACTTGCTCGCGCGTCTTACTGACCACTTGGTCCGAAGCAAATGCAGGGGCTGCGATAAGAGAGAGGACGATGAGGGTGGACTTGAGTTTCATGATGGGATTTCCTTCTTGATAAATGGAGATGGTTTGAGTGCAGCTGCAGGCCGGTCTTGGAGATTCGCGGTAGTGGGGATGGTTCGGGGTTCAGGGCAGTTGGCTGGCGTTGACCCAACCTGCCTCGCCTCCGAGATCGCGCATGCCATCGCTGGTCACGGGATTGCGCTTGGCGGCCTGCAACTCATCCAAGACTTGCTGGCGGGTCTTTGTCAGCTTGGGGCCAGGGACGAGCGGATAAGTAGCCGGGTAACCACGGCTGATCCAGTACAGAGAACCGTCCTTTTGCGCGGCCAGTACGGTGCTTTCGACAGCTTGACGGCTGACTGCGTTGCCCAGGTGGTCGGGGGCCAGACTCACGCCTTCTTCCTGACTTGGGCTTGCGTGGTAGACCGAAGTAGCGAAGGACGCTGTAGCGAATGCAGCGAGACTGGCGACGAGGATGGCAGTACGAATTTTCATGATGGTCTCCTGTGGCGCCGGATGCCCGATATGGTCCATCCAGGTGGCGTTTTTCTGCGCCACGGAGAGAAGTCTAGAACCCGCACCCCTACGAAGCGGTGACCTCCCGATTACGCTTTTGACAGGTTTGGGGCGAGGTGAAAAGTGCAGAGGGATCTGGTTCGAGATACGGTCTATGCCTCCTCACCGGGATGAAGCACCCGATGAACATTGCATGTTCCGTATATTTCGAAAACGTCATCCGCACTACAGCTTCTCGTTCGTCCCCGTAGCCCAAAATCCTCTTCCACACGCCGCCCATTGATGTCTTGTATCCGCGTGTAGCCGTCGGCCCAGCTGACGTTTTAATGACTGATGAGGAAAGTAAGACCATGTACAAAAAGATGATTGTGTCTATGTTGGTCGCAGCAGCGTCGCTGGCGTCTGCGACCACGTTTGCCGCACCTACCGACAACGAGGTGCGCGTTGAAGCGTCGGCCACCAGAGTTGCGACGGAGGATGGAAAAACGCGCTACTGGAGCCATCCAAGATTGGGCATGATCAAAGTCGATGCCGCAGGCCGCATGCTCGCTGCGCGATCAAACACTGGGGAAGCCGAACCATCTGGCGTTCTTTCTGGCATCCGATCGTCGCGTGTGCGCTGACGCCTTGTGGCGTAAGAGGTACCACAGCTGGGCCCGTAGTGCACTGCATGGTGGTTACGTCAGCTTTGAAGGGCTGTGATTGGACGGCAGCCGTGCGAATAGGCGTAACAAACAGCCTTGGCGAAGACTACTTGGTCGAATATGACATCTAGATTACGACCCTGAAACCTCTTCGTCATCTTGCACCGAAATTGCGGCAAATTGCTCGAAGGCTGAGTCAATCGTCGGCGCGAGCCTACAGAACCGAATGCTTCTCGCGGCGGAAGATGGATGCTCCTTGCAGCCCGCTGCGTAGGATCAAGTTCAACTTTTTGAGCCATCCAAACCTATCAGGAGATCCAGATGAATCACACCCCGAACCCCTACATGTCTTGCATCAATGCTTGCCGGTCGTGCGCGACGGCTTGCCATCAGTGTTTCGCAGAGTGCCTCAAGGAGGAGGACGTCAAGATGATGGCCCGCTGCATTGCGCTGGACGCGGACTGTGCGGCCGCTTGCAGCTTAGCTGCCGATGTGATGGCGCGCCGAAGCGAATACGCCGAGGCGATTTGTGCGCTGTGCGCGCAGATCTGCAAGGCCTGCGGCGATGAGTGCGCTAGGCACGAAGCCGAGCATTGCAAGGCATGTGCCGCCGCTTGCCACAAATGCGCTCAAGAATGTGCCGCCATGGCCCACGCAGATTGACGCTGTTCAAGGAGCCCACCATGAGATTTCTGCACCCACCCTCGAAAACCGTCTCGGCAACCGCCTTTCTTGCATGCGCGTTGGTGGTTCCCTTGTCGTTGCACGCCCAGTCTGCCCCACACGCTGGCATGAAAGGCGCTGCCATGGATCAGACGATGCCTGCAGGCAAGATGGACATGAAGTCCATGATGAAAGAGAACAACGACAAGATGGCGTCCGTGAAGACGTCAGGCAATCCCGATGTGGATTTCGCGCAAATGATGCGCATCCACCATCAAGGTGCCATCGACATGGCGCAGAGCCAATTGCGCGATGGAAAAGATCCCCAACTACTCAGCATGGCCCAGGACATTATTTCCGCGCAAAAAAAGGAAATCGCTGTGCTGGATGCGTTTCTCGTTCGCAATGGCAAGCAACCCACAGCACCCACGAAATAGTTCTCTGTACTCAGCGATCGCTGCCCTGACCCTTGGACCGCTGTCGGGGAATCAGGGCAGCGTTACTCAGACGCCGTTTGCAGTGCGCATGGGGGCTGAGCAGGCACATGATCCACGTCAAGAGGACTTGTCATCAGTTTGACATTGCCACCGTGTTAAGCCTTATTGTTTCCATACGGCTCGTCACTGTCTCGACGACCTCATATGGAGAAAACCATGAACCACGATCACAGTACAGGACAATCGGATAAGGCCAGCGCTTCAATGGGCAGAAAGAGACTGATTGGCGCAGTCGTCATGCTCGCTTTCATTGGCATGTTTTTTCTTCTCAAAGAGCACTGGTCGCATGTCGCGGGCTACTGGCCGTATCTGCTCTTGCTGGCTTGCCCCCTGATGCACCTTTTCCACGGACACGGGGGGCACGGCTCCCACAACGTCGATTCGAGCAAGAAGTAATCTTGCACGGCCAAAACACCCAGGGAGGCTATCCATGTCGAATGCGCAACCGCACGAACACGTCCATCATGACCACCAGCATCATGAAGGGCATCACACGCATGTGTCGTTGCCCACGACGGGACTAAAGGATCCTGTCTGCGGTATGGATGTGACGGAACAATCGCATCACTCGACAGAGCACGAAGGGCGTCCTTACTACTTTTGCAGCGCCAAATGCAAAGCACGCTTCATGGAAGCGCCGCAAAAGTTTCTCTCGACTCCCATCAGCGAGCGCGCGCCTCAGCCTGAGCCCGAAGCGGCGCAACCGGGCACAACCTATACCTGCCCCATGCACCCTGAGGTGCAACAGGACCATCCTGGAAATTGCCCCAAGTGCGGCATGACACTGGAGCCCATGCTGCCCACGCTGGATGAGGGAGAAAACGCCGAGCTCGTGGATTTCCGACATCGCTTCTGGTGGACGCTGCCTCTCACTGTGGTGGTTACCGTCCTGGCCATGCTTGGGCACCGGTTGCAGTGGTTCGAGATGGTCACACAGAGCTGGATTGAACTGGTGCTGACGGTACCCATCGTCCTGTGGGCGGGCTGGCCCTTCTTCTTGCGCGGTGCGCAGTCGGTCGTGAACCGCAGTCCCAACATGTGGACGCTGATTGGTCTGGGAACGGGCGCAGCATTTGTCTATAGCGTGGTCGCGACCGTTGCGCCGGGGGTGTTTCCCGCCTCGTTCCAGGCCATGGGGCGCGTGGCGGTGTATTTCGAAGCTGCAGCGGTCATCATCTCGCTCACGCTGCTAGGCCAGATGCTGGAGCTCAAGGCACGCTCGCAGACCTCGGCCGCCATCAAATCGTTGCTGGGCCTGGCGCCCAAGACAGCGCGGCGCATCGACGCCACCGGCCAGGAGAGCGATGTCCCGTTGTCCCACGTCCATGTGGGTGATCTGCTGCGCGTGCGGCCCGGCGAGAAGGTCCCCGTGGACGGTGTGGTGGTCGAGGGCAGCAGTGCCGTGGACGAAGCCATGCTCACTGGGGAGCCGGTGCCCATCGTCAAAGGGCCTGGTGATGCCGTCATCGGTGCCACGCTCAATACCAACGGGGCACTGGTGATCCGGTCCGAGCGGGTGGGCTCCGCCACCATGCTGTCGCAGATCGTTCAAATGGTTGCGCAGGCACAGCGCTCACGGGCCCCCATGCAGCGCATGGCCGACCAGGTGGCGGGCTACTTCGTGATGGCTGTGGTGGGTATCGCGTTGCTCACACTCTTCGCGTGGGGCCTGTTCGGTCCGGAGCCACGCTGGGTCTACGGCCTGGTCAATGCAGTTGCGGTGCTGATCATCGCGTGCCCTTGTGCGTTGGGCCTGGCAACGCCCATGTCCATCATGGTGGCCACAGGCCGGGGGGCGACCAGCGGCGTGCTGTTCAGGGACGCGGCAGCCATCGAGAACCTGCGCAAGGTGGACACGCTGATCGTGGACAAAACAGGCACGCTCACCGAAGGCAAGCCCTCCTTCGAACGTGTAGTGGCCATGCCCGGTCTGTCCGAGGATGAGGTTCTGCGCCTGGCGGCCAGTCTGGACCAAGGCAGCGAGCATCCGCTGGCCGATGCCATTGTCCAGGCAGCTCGCGCCAAGGGGCTCGCCCTGGACAAGCCCGAGGACTTTGAGTCCGGCTCGGGCATCGGCGTACGCGGACGGGTAGCCGGGCGCCAGCTCGCCCTGGGAAACACGGTCCTCATGGAGCAGGTGGGCGTTTCTGCGGATCCGCTGCTTGCACAGGCAGAGGCCTTGCGCGCCACAGGGGCGAGCGTGATGTACCTGGCGGCCGACGGCCAGCTTCAAGGGCTGCTGGCAGTTTCGGACGCCATCAAGGCCAGCACGCCGGAAGCCTTGGCAACGTTGCACGCGGCGGGACTGCGCATCGTCATGGCCACGGGCGACGGCATGACCACCGCCAAGGCGGTGGGGGCCAAACTGGGGATTGATGAGGTCCATGGCGAAGTCAAGCCTGCGGACAAGCTGGCCCTGGTGTCGCGGCTGCAGGCCGAAGGCCGTGTTGTCGCCATGGCGGGGGACGGGATCAACGACGCGCCCGCCCTTGCCAAGGCGGATGTGGGGATCGCGATGGGCACCGGCACCGACGTGGCGATGAACAGCGCACAGGTCACCCTGGTCAAGGGCGATCTGCGAGGGATTTCCACTGCGCGGGAATTGTCGGAGGCGACGGTGGGCAATATGAAGCAGAACCTGATGTTTGCCTTCCTCTACAACGCGCTGGGCATCCCGATCGCCGCAGGGCTGCTGTATCCCTTCACCGGATGGCTGCTATCGCCAATGATCGCGGCCTTGGCGATGAGCCTGAGTTCGGCGTCCGTGATCGCAAACGCCCTGCGGCTTCGCAAGGGCTGAATCGACTTGGCTCGCTCAGATTTGATCTAGGTTAAGTTCGCGGCCACCGCTGGGAATACCATTCGTACCATGATCTTCGCCAGAAGCACGATATCGCGCCAAGCCCGCTGGATAACCAGCGCTCTGGTGGCGGCGTTGCTTCTGATGCAGTTCGCGTTGGCGGCCTATGCCTGTCCCAAGCTGGACTCCGCAGCCCATGCGGCATCGATGCAAAAAGCGGGCATGGCCATGGAAGACTCAGTCGGCATGCCCTCCATGCCCGATTGCCACGCTATGGCGGGAACCATGGATGAGCAAGATCCTCAGCTGTGTCGAGCCCATTGTGATGGCGACAGCTTGTCCTCCCCCTCGCTACAAGGTCTCGATCTGCAGGCGCTCGCGGCTCACGCCATCTGGGTTGCTTATGTGCTGCCCGTGATCCTGGACTCAGAACGCCATATTGACCCTCGGGCTGTCTACGCAGAGCTGGACAGTCGAGCGGGCTCTCCCCCCATCTATCTGACCCATCAGGTCTTTCGGAATTGAACGTGCACGGCGTGTGCGCTGCCTTGCAGCGTGCGCGCAGGTCTGACTTCGTGCCCCTTCATTTCGAGGACCATCATGCCCAACATCTCCTTCGGCGCTCCCTGCGAGCGCCTGCCTGCGCAACTGCGCATTCATCCTCTCTCGCCGCGCATCCGTGTGCGCAACCTCCACCATCTGCGCCTGGGCGCTCTCGGGGTCCTGTTGTCCAGCATTGGATTGGCTGGCAACCAGGCACACGCCCTGGGCTTTTCCGAAGCGTTGGACCTGGCCGAGCAGCACAGCCCTCGCATCACGGCCCAGCGGCTGCAGATTGACGCGGCCAGCAGTTCCCAGAAGTCGGCAGGAACCCTGCCGGACCCCAAGCTCTCAGTCGGGATCGAGAACTTTCCCGTCAGCGGCATGGACCGCTTCAGCCTCACGCGCGAATCCATGACCATGCAGCGCCTGGCGCTGATGCAGGAGGTGCCCAACCGCGCCAAACGAGATGCCCAGATTGCCGGCGCCGAGGCCAAGGTGGAACGCGAACGCGCCGCCCTGGGCGTCCAGCGCCTGCAGATCCGCCAGGAGCTGAGCCAAGCGTGGATCATGGCCCAGGCTATCGAGCAACGTGATCAGGTACTCACCGGTCTACTGAGTGAGAACCAGCGCCTGCAGGACAGCCTGACTGCCCGCATCGCGGGGGGGACGGCCCAAGCGGGCGATCTCCTGATGGCCAGGCAGGAGGCGCTTGCGCTGTCGGACCGCAGGGACGATCTGCAGCGGGACCGGTCCAAGGCCAGGGCGATGTTGCGGCGCTGGGTTGGCGCTCGCGCCGACGAGGCGCTTCAGGGAACTCCTGGGCCGCTGAGCCGCCCCCTGGACCAGTTGCGCGCAGAGGTACACCGCCATGCCGAACTGGCGCAGTACCCCGCCATGCAGGCCATGGCCTTGGCGGAAACGCGCGAAGCCCAGGCAGAAACCAAGGGTGATTGGTCCTGGGAAGTCGCCTACAGCCGCCGCGACCGACGCTGGGGCGACATGGTGTCCTTCCAGGTGACCTTTGATCTTCCCTGGCAACAGGAGCGGCGCCAGGGACCCCAGATCAAGGCCAAGCAGCTGGAGCTGCAGCGCCTGGAAGCCGAGCAGGAAGACGTGACCCGCAGGCACCTGCAGGAGCTGGAGGACAGCGCCTCAGAGCTGGCGGCACTGAACAGTCAGATCGAACGGCTGCAATCGGCTGGCATGGGCTTGGCACAGGGGCGTGCCGAACTCGCGCTGGCCAACTACCAGTCCGCCAAAGGCGACTTGAGCGCCGTGCTGGCGGCTCGGGCCCAAGTGCGGGAGACGCACTGGCGGCTCATTGATCTGCAGGCACAGCGGGACACCGTGATTGCCCGCTTGAACAGCCTGATCGCCGACTGAAGGGAGAACCACATGACCAATAACGTTTTCAAGAAGACCGCTGTGGCCGTAGCACTGGTGGCTGCAGGCATCGCCCTCGGCTGGACCGTCTCCCAATGGCGCACCGCGAACAACCACGCACTGGGAGCCAGTCCCGCATCGACAGAAGCAGCAAAAGCCGACCGCAAGGTGCTGTACTGGTACGACCCGATGTCGCCGACGCAGAAGTTCGATAAGCCAGGCAAGTCCCCCTACATGGACATGGCCTTGGTACCCAAGTATGCGGATGAGGACACTCCGGAAAGCTCCGGCCTGAGCGTCTCCGCCCAGGCCGTGCAAGCCCTCGGCCTGCGCACCGCCCTGGTAGAGCAGCGAGACATTGGGTCCGATGTGGACGTGCTGGGCACGGTCCAGCTCAATGACCGGGATGTGAGCATCGTCCAGGCCCGCTCGGGCGGCTTCGTGGAACGCGTCTATGCCCGGGCCCCGGGCGACGTGGTGGCCGCAGGCGCGCCATTGGCCGATCTACTGCTGCCAGAGTGGGTGGCTGCGCAGCGCGAGTTTCTCGCGGTCCGGGCGCTCAAGGACGAGTCGCTGACGACAGCAGCGCGCCAGCGGCTGTCGCTGCTGGGCATGCCTGCCTCGCTCGTGGCCCAGGTGGAGCGCACGGGCGAACCTCAGGGCCGCTACACGGTGACCTTCCCGCAGGCCGGCATGGTGGCTGAACTGATGGTGCGCCAGGGCATGACGGTCTCTTCGGGGGGCAGTCTGGTGCGCGTAAACGGCCTGGCCAGCGTCTGGATCGAAGCGGCCGTTCCCGAAGCGCAAAGCGGTCCCTTGCAACTGGGGCAGGACGCCCAGGTGCGCCTGGCCGCGTTTCCGGGCGAAACCCTCAAAGCCCGTGTCGTGAGCATCCTCCCAGAGGCCAACCGGGACACCCGCACGGTGCGCGTGCGCCTGGAGCTTCCCAACCCCACCCAGCGCCTGAAGGCGGGCATGTCCGGGCAGATTGCCCTGGCCGGACGTATGCAACCAGCGCTGCTGGTGCCCAGCGAAGCGGTGATCCGAACCGGTAAGCGGGCACTGGTTTACGTGGTGGACGGCCCCGGCAAGTACCACCCCGTCCAGGTACAACTTGGCGCGGAAATCGATGACCGACTCGTCATTCAAAGCGGACTCACCGCAGGGCAGCAGGTGGTCGCCTCGGCGCAGTTCCTGATCGACTCGGAAGCCAGCCTGCGAGGCATCATGCCCGCTCAACCTCCCGGCAGCAGCGCACAACCCATCGCTGAACAGGGTTCCTCGGCCTCTGCGGCTCCGGCGTCCAAGAGCTTTACGGTGCGAGGGGTGGTCGATGAGGTCACGCCAACCGAGCTGACCCTTACCCACGAGGCCGTGCCTGAACTGAAGTGGCCCGGCATGACCATGCCATTCAAGCTGGCAAACCCAGAGCTGGCCAAGGCCCTGAAACCGGAGCAGCAGGTCAAGTTCACCTTCCAGCAGCAAGGCAAGGACTTCGTGATCACTGCCGTGGAAAGGATCAAGCCATGATCGCGCGTCTGATCCGCTGGTCGGTGGCGAACCGACTCCTGGTTCTGCTGGCGACCGTGATGCTTACGGCCTGGGGCGTGTGGGGTGTGCGCAGCACCCCCGTGGACGCTCTTCCCGATTTGTCGGATGTCCAGGTCATCATTCGCACTTCCTATCCCGGCCAAGCACCGCAGATAGTGGAGAACCAGGTCACATACCCGCTGTCCACCACCATGCTGTCCGTCCCGGGCGCCAAGACGGTGCGAGGTTTCTCGTTCTTTGGCGACTCATTCGTCTACATCCTGTTCGAGGATGGCACGGACCTGTACTGGGCGCGCTCGCGGGTGCTGGAGTACATGAACCAGGTGCAGGGACGACTACCCGCTACGGCCAAGTCGTCGTTGGGCCCAGATGCCACCGGGGTGGGCTGGATCTTCCAGTACGCCCTGGTAGATCGCACCGGCAAAAACGACCTGGCCCAGCTTCGCGCCTTGCAGGACTGGTTCCTGAAGTTCGAACTCAAGAGCTTACCCAACGTGGCCGAGGTGGCATCGGTCGGTGGCATGGTCAAGCAGTACCAGGTCGTGCTCGACCCCATCAAGCTTGCGTCCCAAGGCCTCACTCAGGGGCAGGTGCGCGAGGCCATCATGAATGCCAACCAGGAAACGGGGGGATCGGTGCTGGAACTGTCCGGCGCCGAGTACATGGTGCGCGCCAGCGGCTATCTCAAGACGCTGGACGACTTCCGCGCCATCCCGTTGGTGTCGCGCGCAGGGGTGCCTGTGCGCCTGGGGGATGTCGCCACCGTTCAGATCGGGCCGGAAATGCGGCGCGGCATCGCTGAACTCGACGGCGAGGGGGAAGTGGCTGGAGGCGTGGTCGTGCTGCGATCTGGCAAGAACGCCCAGGAAACGATCCAGGCCGTAAAGGCCAAACTCAGCGAGCTGCAAAGCAGCCTGCCCCAGGGCGTGGAGATCGTCACCACCTACGACCGCAGCGCACTCATCGAGCGGGCGATCCAGAACCTCAGCACCAAACTCGTAGAGGAGTTCATTGTGGTGGCGGTGGTCTGTGTCTTGTTCCTCTGGCACCTGCGTTCTGCGCTGGTCGCCATCATTTCTCTGCCGCTGGGGATCATGGCGGCGTTTCTGGTGATGCGCTACCAGGGCATCAACGCCAACATCATGTCCCTGGGCGGGATTGCAATCGCCGTGGGCGCCATGGTCGATGCAGCTGTGGTGATGATCGAGAACGCCCACAAGAAGCTGGAGGCCTGGCAGCACAAGCATCCCGACCGCCAACTGGTGGGGGAAGAACGCTGGAAAGTGATCACCGAAGCTGCCGAGGAGGTGGGCCCCGCGCTGTTCTTCTCGCTGCTTATCATCACGTTGTCCTTTGTGCCCGTTTTTACGCTGGAAGCACAGGAAGGCCGCTTGTTTGGACCGCTGGCGTTCACGAAGACCTACGCGATGGCCGCAGCTGCGGCACTCTCGGTCACGCTGATCCCGGTCCTCATGGGCTACTGGATCCGGGGGCGTATCCCTGACGAGCAGAAAAACCCCATCACCCGCGCGCTGATTGCCGTGTACCGACCTTGCCTTGAGTGGGTCTTGCATCGTCCCAAATCCACCCTGGTCATCGCCGTGCTGGCGCTGACGACCACGATCTGGCCCCTGTCGCGGTTGGGGGGCGAGTTCCTGCCCAGGCTGGATGAAGGCGATCTGCTGTACATGCCGTCAGCCCTGCCGGGCCTGTCGGCACAGCGAGCCACGGAGCTTCTGCAATTGAGCAACCGGATGATCAAGACGGTGCCCGAGGTCGAGCGCGTCTTCGGCAAGGCGGGCCGCGCAGAGACCGCCACCGATCCGGCCCCGCTGGAAATGTTCGAGACCACGGTGAAGCTCAAGCCCAGAGACCAATGGCGTCCAGGAATGACGCCCGAGGGCCTGATCGAAGAGTTGGACAAGGCCGTCAAGATCCCCGGCCTGTCCAACATCTGGATTCCACCCATTCGCAACCGAATCGACATGCTGGCAACCGGCATCAAGAGCCCCATCGGTGTCAAGGTGACGGGCAACGACCTGCAGGTGATCGATGGGATCGCGGCACAGGTCGAGCAGGTCGCCAAAGGCATTCCGGGAGTGGCCTCGTCACTGGCCGAGCGCCTGACAGGGGGCCGCTACGTCGATGTCCGCATCGATCGCACGGCCGCGGGGCGCTACGGGCTGAATGTGTCCGATATCCAGGCCGTGGTCTCCGGGGCCATCGGTGGAGAAAACGTCTCGGAAACGGTCGAGGGCCTGGCGCGCTTCCCCATCAACCTGCGCTACCCGCGTGAGTGGAGAGACTCGCCCGAACGGCTGGCCCAGTTGCCCATCTCCACCCCCATGGGGCAGCAAATCACGCTGGCAACGGTGGCCAGCATCTCCATCACCGATGGGCCGCCCATGCTCAAGAGTGAGAACGCCCGTCCATCGGGCTGGGTGTATGTTGATGTGCGGGGACGAGATCTGGCATCGGTGGCCAATGACCTGCGCGACGCGGTGAGCCGACAGATCAAGCTGCAGCCAGGAGTCAGCATCACGTACTCTGGCCAGTTCGAGTACCTAGAGCGGGCCAATGCTCGCCTCAAGGTGGTGGTACCAGCCACCTTGCTGATCATTTTCGTGCTTTTGTACTTGACCTTCTCGCGCATGGGTGAGGCGGGACTGATCATGGCGACGTTGCCATTCGCGTTGACCGGGGGCATCTGGTTCCTCTACCTGATGAACTACAACCTGTCCATCGCCACCGGTGTGGGCTTCATCGCCCTGGCGGGGGTCGCGGCAGAGTTCGGGGTGGTCATGCTCATCTACCTCAAGCAGGCACTCGCAGAGAGATGTCCAGACGGCAGGCAGCCCACACTGGAAGAGCTGCTGGACGCGATTCGGGAAGGTGCCGTGCTGCGCGTGCGACCCAAGGCAATGACCGTGGCTGTCATCCTGGCGGGCCTGGTGCCCATCGTGTGGAGCAGCGGGACAGGCTCGGAGGTCATGAGCCGCATCGCGGCACCCATGCTGGGCGGTATGGTGACGGCGCCGCTGCTGTCCTTGTTCGTGATTCCTGCGGCCTATGTGCTGATGCGTAAGCCAAGGAGAGTGAAAGCAGAGGCATCCGGAGGCTGAACGCTGCGTTGCGCAACCAAGTGCTCCCAATAAACCTGTCGTTTCGCGCTCGCAATCGTGCACGCTTGCATACATTTCACACGCGGTGCAAGCGTCGGGCGTGCAAAATCTGCGGGCAGACCGCCCAGAAAGAACAACAGTGGAAATTCGTAAGCGCAACAACGTTCATATGATCGACCCAATTCGCCCGGACGCCCCTTTGCTCGTCTATGCGCACGGCTTTGGGTGTAGCCAGCATATGTGGCGACATATCACTCCGGCCTTTGAAGGTAAGTGCCGCCAGGTCTTGTTCGACTACGTCGGCTGCGGCCAATCAGACTTGGCCGCCTTTGACCCCGTGAAGTACGCAAGTCTGAAAGGCTACGTGCAAGATCTGCTGGATGTATGCGACGCATTGGGCATCGAGCGCGGAGTGCATTTTGTTGGACATTCGGTCAGCGCCAGCATCGGCCTGCTGGCCTCCATCGAGCGACCTACACTTTTTGACCGCCTGATTCTGGTTGGCCCGTCGCCTTGCTACCTCAATCACGCTCCGGACTACCTTGGAGGGTTCGAGCGCCAGGATTTGGAGGGCCTATTGGACCTCATGGACCAGAACTTCATGGGCTGGTCCAGCTACCTCGCACCCATTGTGGCGGGAGCGCCGCAGGCAGACAGTCTGGGCGGAGAGTTGTCTGAGAGTTTCTGCTCAACCGATCCTACGATGGCTCGTATCTTTGCGCAGGCAACCTTCTTTGCGGATACCAGAGAGGAGCTGTCGCGCGTGACCCGGCCGAGTCTGATCCTGCAGCATGGCAACGATGCGTTGGCGCCCCATTCGGTGGGGCAATACATGCACAAGAAGCTCAGGGACAGCACGCTGGAAGTGCTGGACGTGACCGGACACTGCGCCCACATGAGTCATCCGCACCTGGTGACGGCCGCCATGCAGCGATATCTCTCCTTAGCGTGAGCGAAACCGAGAGGGCAGAACATGCTGGCGGTTGATGACATCCCTTGCGCGATGATGATCACGGACCCGGTGGGGCACATCGTGCGGATGAACGGGGAGTTCCTTGTCCTGATCGGGGGCACGGAGGCGTTTTGGCTCGGCCACTCCATGGATGAACTGTTGACACCAGCTTCTCGAATTTTCAGCCAGACCCACCTGTTTCCCACGCTGCATCACGCCAAGAGTGCGCGCGAAGTGTTCCTCCACCTGCGCGGTGTTGGCGGCGAGACTGTTCCTGTCATGGTCAATGCGGTCAGCAAGCGCCTGGACACGGGCGACCACATCGTATGGGCCTTTTTTGTGGCCCGCGAACGCAGCCGTTTCGAAGGCGAGTTGATCAAGGCCCGTGCAGAGGCCCAGGGTCTTGCCCAGCGCTTGGCCGCCAGCAATCAACAGGTTGAATTGCAGAATCGCCAGCTTTCGGAACTGAGTCTCTCTGATCCGCTTACGGGTCTTAAAAACCGCCGTGCGCTGGAATTGATCGTGCAGAAGTGGCAACGGACGGCCTCTCGACAGAGTTACGTGTCGTTGTTGATGGTGGACGTGGACTACTTCAAACGGATCAACGACGCGCATGGCCATCCCGAGGGCGACCGGGTGCTGGTGAACTTTGCTCGCCAGATACAGGCAGACGCACGTGGTTCGGACCTGGTGGTGCGATACGGTGGGGAAGAATTCGTCCTTTGGTTACCTGATGCGGACGCAGAAGCAGCTGCCAGAATTGCTGAGCGGGTGCACAAATGCGCCAGACGGGTGCGCTCATTGGCAGGGCCAGTAACGGTCAGTGTCGGGCTGGCGTGTGCAGTACACCAAACCGGAGCGGATTTCCTCGCCCGACTGCTAAAACGCTCTGATCAAGCTGTTTATAGGGCAAAGGCGCTCGGGCGCAACTGCACTGTGGTTAGTGACTGAGTCACCAAGCCTCGCGCAGCTCACCAGCGTTTGGAATAGTGATAGCTTGCCCCCGCAAAGAACGTTCGCGGTGAGACTACTTGGATGGCATGGCTGCTTGGCGGTCCACCATCATTTGCATCATCTGTTCCATCATGGCCATACGGCGCTCCATTTGAGCGTGCATGCCCATCATGCCTCCCATACCCGAGTTTCCAGAGGCTGCAGGCATGGCAGGTTTGGTCTGCGCCCCTTGCTGCATCATTCCCATCCCCATGCCACCAGAACTACCCGCGCCCATCATGGCCATGCCTGACTGCATGAGCTTCATGTGTTCCCCCATCAGCGCTGAACGTTCGGTGGGAGTCTTGGCCGCCTGCATTTTTTTGTGCATTTCCTGCATCGCCTTCATCTGACGATCAAAGGCGTCCGGTGTTGGCGGGGTGGTAGCTGCCGGGGCAGACTGGGTGGTTACGCCACCGCTCTGCGCATCACCGGGGTGGTGGCCTGCGTGTTCGTCCGCAGGTTTTGGAGATTGCGCGACGGCACAGCCCGCCACGAAAAGGGTTGTCAACAGCCCAGCGACGATATTCAGACGCATGATGGTCTCCTTGTAGGTTCAACTGCAGCATGACGACGTACGGTTCGCAGCGCCTTGATTCACATCAACAGAGGTTGTGGACCGAGACGCACAGCAGCAGCCACCGGTTGTTCGGCGAGATGCAGGACTCACCGCCGCGTCTGCTTTGTATCCAGCACGCTCAATCGCTGAGCGGACAAGCTCCACAGTGCTTTCTCCGGCTTGCGCCGGGATGCGTACCTGACGTGCAGCTGCGTCGATTTCTACTTCGATGCCCCCAGGCAGTTGGGCCTGAGCTATTGCACGACCAATGCGCTGGGCGCAAGTGCCGCACGTCATATCAGGAACATTGAAATGGACCATGTGAGCCTCCTTTGGTTGATTCACGTTTTGACTATGAACCTTGCCACGGTGTTAAGGTCAAGGTCTCACGGAATTCAATCGGCATAGAAGATCGGAAAGCAGCAAACGACCTCAGTGCTGGTGGTGTCTCTACGAGCTAGAACGCTCGCGCCTTGGGTGAACGACTGTCGAAAATCTCCATCTCAGCCGAGGGGAAGGAGACCTTTGGCGCCTTGCGCCTTGCGCCTTCCCGCCGCGTGCCTAGCGCGCAGGCGCCACCATAGCGGTGGCAATTGCCAAATGCTGGGCTGGTCCTGTACCTGCCTGAGAGAGAAAGCCCTCGGCGAACGAGAAGTTTTTAGCAGATCGAACGAGATGCGCTTGGAATGCAAGCGACTCGCTGACAAGTGCAAGGGACAAAAATTTGACCGACAACTCCAGGGTGACGACGACCTTGGAATCGTAGTGGCCCAAACCTGCAAGCACGAAGGCTGCATCAAAACCTGCGGCGATAACACCGCCATTGATTGCGGAGGTTCCTCCACCTCCCTGAAGGCCAGATTCGATTTTGGTGAAATTGATGATCGCCAAGCCTGGCTCTTTGAACGTCCCCCTAAACCCAAACCAAGCAATTTCTTTCCTGGCGTTGAATTGAGCCAATTGCTCTTCGCGCTGAGTGGAGACTAGGCGAAATGGGATGGTCGGACTATGCATGGGAAAGCAATGATGCGTTTACCGTCCAAATGTACATTGAAGGCTCGTCAAAATGTACATTCAGGATGCGTCTAACCTTGCATCCAAGACACTTGCGGCGGGGGTTTTCTCGAATGAAGATTCGATAGTTGGACCGTTGTTAAGTCCACTGTACCCCGCGAGCTGCTATGGGGTTCTGGCCGATAAGGCCACATGACAGCTGCGCAATTTTTCCCTCAGTTCGTGTTATACCTCGGGGTTGGATAAGCCCGTAGTTCCCTCGCATGCGACCAGGTTTTGCCGACAGGAGTCAGGCCAATCTTCCAGATCGTCATCGAGCGCTATCCACTGCTTGGGTTTTCTGCGCTGAGCGTCTTCTTGAACTTGCACGCCCCGGGGTGTGGTGCGGAACATGGACAGGTTCCATGGGTCCACGCCATGCACACGTCTGTGGTATGTCCCGCCAATAAACCGAGCACGCAAGGACGCTGGAAGGCGCTTAAGGGTTGCGCTGTACCCGGGGCGAATGCACCAGGTGCTACTCAGTACCAGGGCAACGGTTGGGTGGGGTTGGAGCACCGACTCCAGGATTGGAACCCATTCGAACAGCGAATGCCCTGCAGCCTCATACGGGCTCATGTAGATGCCCTTGCGTGGATGCCCGAGTGCCAGATCGTGATCACCAGCACCTGGCGCCTGGAACAGGCCTATGAGGATCTATTGGAAAGGTTCTCTCCGGACATTGCCGCCATGATCGAAGGTGTTACCCCCAGATATTGCGATCTAACGAACGTCCCGAATACGCTGGTGGGGTACGAGCGGGAGGCCGAGTGCCATGCCTGGCTTTGGGCCAACGATGTGCCACATCGCAGATGGGTGGCGGTGGATGATCGATCGTGGCTCTATCGGCCGTTCTGCAAGTCGTTGTTTTTGGTCGATGGGCGAACGGGACTCACGCAGGCCACCGGTTCACAACTGACAGCTCGTCTTCAAACCACACTTTGAAAAGACTGCCAGGAGTGCAGACCACCTAGCCTCAGAAAACACAAATCTAGGGTTAACCCGAGCATCCTAACCGGGTAATCTGCACCGAAAGTGAGATCACCCCAAACACCGATGCCGTCGTGCACCAGCACCTTCATGCGGTTGGCTCTTCTGTTGGCGAACAGGTAGGCGTGGTGCGGGCGCGCTGCGCCGAAGACCGACACCACACGCGCCAGCGCCGTTTCGGTGCCCGCTCGCATGTCCAGCGGTTCGGTGGCCAGCCATAGGGCATCGACCCGGATCATCTCAGCCATTCGCGCAGCCACGCTGCACACGACGCCGCATCTTCCAGTGGCCAGTTCACGGTGACCACCCCGGCACTGCGTCGAACCTCAACGTGGATCGAGCGCGCCACGGGCGGCGATCTGGTGTCAGCAGCAGGGCTAGGTTCAACTGGTAGTGGAAGATTCAATGCAACGAACTCATTCCGGGGCACTGGCAATAGGGAGTCCGCTTGCTCGCGCATCCAGCGATGAACGATGTTGGCGTTGACCCCGTGTGCGAGTGCCACGCCGGCCACGGACGCGCCGGAGACCTGGCATTCGGCCACGATCTGGGCTTTGAGTTCTGGGGAGTAATAGCGACGCTTGGGACGTTGGGCGATCGCTTCGTTCGCCATGATGTGCATGATCTTCATCGTGCACACGATGCCTCGGCGCTGGGTCTATCTCAAGATGGGATTGCCGGACGCTTACTCCAGCGCGTCAAGCTGGACGGGTCGATGGGCAACTCGGTCTGCAGGTAGGTCTCGCCACAGAAGAGCTGCCAGTACGGGTTCTCCACCCAGGTGTTGACCACGGCTTCGTCGGAGGCATCGAAGGTGTGCTGCAGGTACAGCAGCCCAGCCACCAGGCGCGGAGCCAAGGCTGGACGGCCACGACCGGAGGTGAACGACACCGCGAAGGTGCGCTCGATCTCGGCCCAGTCGATCAGCGCGGCCAGCCTGACCAGTGGGTGCTTCATGTTGAGCTGCTCGTCCAGCCGCGGACGGAACAGCTCGCCGGACTGCGGCTGCGAAGGCTTCGGACCCATCGTACTCCTCGGAGCGATTTGCAAGAAAACAGGTACTGGCAAAACCATACCTTGCAAATCCTGCACCCATCAATCAGCAGAACTACGTGTCAGATCAAGGGCTTGCAGATTGTTCAGGGCGGACCAAGTAGACACGGAACGCATGGTCACCTTGCAGTGTACTTTGTGGTCAAGTGCATCTAGCTTCCGCAGCAATATACCTCTGCCGTCACATGCCTCCTGTATGGCCACTAAGACAATTGCTTTTAAAACGGTTGGTCCTGTGGGTAATCGTCAATTTAGTCACTTTTGCTGCATCACTTAATTGATGTCTCACTTTTTAGGTTCAGCCGACGAGTGAATTACGCCCTGTCGTCATAATTTATGTGTTTGATGGTGCTGTAAATGCCGTCGTGGCCCCCTCGAAGTTCTAGGCGCTGAGAAGGTCGGGTTCGTCGGGGGTACGATATCAGCATCGGTGGCAAGCCGTCTCCGCAGAGCAGTTGAAGCATTTTATTCGGATAATTATTCGCGATATTTGACTAGAAGATGTTGCTTTTATTAATTCAGAGGTTTTTAATCGGCTCGGTTGAGGCGGTGTAATCTGGTTATCTGCTCTGGATCTGTGTTAAAAGATTCACGAATTGCTTGACGACTTAATCCACTTGAAAGCAATTCGATTGCAGAGCGCGCGTGTTCCCTGTTACGGGAAGTCGTGTTGAGCCCTGCCGCTAGCAGAACTGTTGTAGGCGTCATATTTACCCCTGCAAGAGCTAACGCTTGTGCTGCCCACAGTGCCAATCTACGATCTTTGTCGGCGTTGATTTTGCTTATCATCGTGTGCAGCCTACTGCCGGGTGGGGTTGCTCTGGTAATTGAAGAAACTCCTCTTGAGGATAGTTGAGAAAGTCTCGATCTGGTGATCTTATGAGGACGCCGTTCTATGCGAATCGCCTTCATTAATGCGAATGCGAGGTCTCTTTCAATATCATTTATTTTTGAATTTTTATGTTCTTTTTTTCTGTTGGTGGGAGTGCTCAAATTTTTGGAGTCAGGGGTTTTTCCTGATGTGAGTTTGGTGATCGGTTTGAGTGGGTGGTCTGTAAAATCTGATGGGCTTAATTTTGCAGTGCTTATCAGCCAGTCCTGGTCCCTTACAATTGCTCTAAAGAGCGGGCGCGATGCACTGGCGAATATTTTTTTAAAATCTCCATTTTTCTTTAATAGTCGGGCTAACTTCTCTCTGTCGCTATCAATGGGCGGCAGTGTTTTCAACTTTGGACACCATCTTTTAATCGAATCTGGATGATGGATCCTCAGGAGCCAGTAGAGTCGAGGGTGAGATCTCTGGAATTTCGTAGCCACCTCGCCTGGGTATGCTTTTGAAAAGTTGAGGAGGACTTCTTCGGCGTGCTTCAAACCGTAGACGTACTTCGGACTCCTTTGCTTGATGTGAATGCCGACAGTTCTTTTTTTTGAAATTAATAGTGCGGATTCGTCGAAGGTTAGTCCAGCGGCAGTGAAGAGGGATGCAAAGTCCTCAGCTTTAAACCTCCCCAAATCCAGATTGAGTCTGAGATGGCAGTCGCTGCTCGGCGGCGCGATAACGAATTTGTGAGGAGAAATGCTGATTGGCTTACCGTAAACTTTGATAAGAGATTTGATATATCCTGTGGAGAAGTCATGCGGCGATAGTCCAAGAGCTTCGCTGGCGGCGGACTTGACTTGAGCGTGCGACCACAGTGAATTTTTAGAAAAAATTGAATCCGCACAAAATTTACTCAATCGCTTGAAGGCACTGCTTACTGGCGATTTTCTGACCGGCAATGACCGTAGATCCGCGCCGCATTCGCAGACGATGGGCATAGGTCGAAGTACCATTCTGTTAATTGGCACAACAAGCATTTTGCACTTGGGGCATGAAATTCTTAACCATTCTT
This sequence comes from Acidovorax sp. FG60, assembly GCF_057808995.1. Taxonomy (NCBI): domain Bacteria; kingdom Pseudomonadati; phylum Pseudomonadota; class Betaproteobacteria; order Burkholderiales; family Comamonadaceae; genus Acidovorax; species Acidovorax sp. FG60. The sequence continues at coordinate 2,427 of NZ_JBMDJC010000027.1, read as the reverse complement.
CATGAACTGTGCATGTCAATGCGGGCTGCATCTGATGAATTCGATGAAGATAGGGCTCACCGTATTTTTTGAAGTCCTCATCAAGACAGGATGGACAGAAACGCACAGCGGGTTGGTGATTGCAAGGAATGAATCCAAGGGACCGAAGTCTCCCACTTCGTGTTCCATACCCCGCTGTCTCTAGGTCCAGCGGTCTCTTGTGAGCCGTGTTGAATACTCGAAAGAATTGACTTGTAGTTAACCTATCGGTGACTTCATTTCCTGGTAGCCCCATTTGATCGGTGATGAATGCTACGACTGCAGGATGAGGCGGGCTTGCCTGATAAATTGAAAGATTGGGACTGAGGTGGGCTACAGAATTTGATATTTTTCGAAAAACACTCTCACCATTGTGAACTACAAATCTTGTGAGAACCGAGCACAGAACTTCGTCTGGGTAAGGGGTGGGAACGTATGGCAGGAATACCATGAAGGGGCTTAGAGTGTTAGTTGGTGCCCAAGACCTTTAGGTGTGCTCGTTGATTCGTCGTTGAGCGTACGCGATAAGGTCCGCAGGCCATATACGAAGGCCTGCAGCACGCTGAATTTTCCATAATTTAATGTCGGACTCTCGTTGCACTAAAGAATCGATTGCGAAGTTAACCCTCCGAATTCTGAACGACTCAGGTGTCTCCGAAAAACGTGATAAGAGCGCCTTAAAGTGGGGTAGTTTGTCGCGGCGCCATTGAGAGGATTGCCCCAGCCCTGAGCAAAGCCGAGCTACTGAGATTCGCATGGGTGGTTCAGCCCTTAATAGCAAGATCATCCTAGTGAGAACTTTCGAGCAGAGCTCCTGATCTCGGGCCGGCCAATTCACCGTACCACGCGTGCTCACCGATTTGCGATATTGCGCATTGGAAGTAAGTAGCCAACTGCGATCATGTCGATAGAGCCAAGCATAGTCAGAAAAGCCCAGAGACCTTGCTTTGGAGATTCCCTCAACGCCAGGCGTTTTTAACACTCCCATCCACCGGTCACGCCGAGACGTTCGTTGTGCCATGAAAAGTGAACGTTGGCGGTGCAGTTTGGTGCCCTTCTCGTACGCTAATTCCCGATATATAGTTTGCACGGAAACCCCATTACGAAGGGCAATAGACTGCAATTCCAAACCTGACAACAAGTCGTGCCCTATCGAAGTTCGAGTTTGGGCGCCGACGAATTTACGACGCTCTTTCACTTCGATTTTTCGCTGTCTACGATACTTGACGATGGTGCCGACACTCTTGCCCGTTTGTTGAGCTATCTGACGGCAGGACAATGACGGGTTGCGTAGGAGATGTTCTATTTCAAGGCCTGGTACTTGTAGGGATTTCTTTGTCTCACCACGAGGAATCGCGTGCGCACTTCCTCGTGTCGCTTCGCGTGAAGACCGCTCTGCGTCAACTGCCAAGCTGAACTCTGCTATGGAGCCAAATAAAAAATCAATCATCAGCAGGTGGCATATCGGATGCAATGAGCGGTCAGGACGCTCAACCAGATCTTCAATCCAGCGCAAAGGACTTCTGGCGGTCTGCAGCAGTCGTGATTGATGCTGAAAGTTAGCGAAGTCGGCAAAGTAGTGCCTCACCTCAGTTGCAACTAATTGGTAGTCGAGGCTTCGACGGCTCGACTGAAAGCCTTTTGCCGACAGGCGGTTTCGATATACGTTGGAGCGATCGGCATTGTTTATCGGCGGTAGTGCTGCCAGCAGGAGATCCGCTGATAGTTGCGCAAATCGGAATTGAAAACCACATTCAGGGGTTATGCATTCCTCGCCGCTAGGAAGGCCTGGATACATTAGGGGTTGGCCAAATAGGCCTTCCTTTGGGACACTTTGTTGTTGCAACTGCAGAGAATGGCGGACGCAGCAGTTCACTCCGGGTAGATGGTGCTGCCGATGCCAGTAGTGGCAGCCGTTCATCTCAATATCTTCGGCTACACATGCGGGGCAAAAGCGGTGTGGCGTGTTGATTCCGAACCGGTTTGCAACGAGACCAAGCCGCAGTTTCAAGTCAAGGGAGTTACTTGAGCGCGAGTCCTCCATTAGTTGTGCATAGCGCTCGTGATCCAAGAACGGCCTGTGATACGGTAGCAGCGTACTGACTTCCACAAGATCGGCGAAAGAGTCGTGTGGCAGCGCCCCCGCGCATCGCTCGTTCATGGCATCGAAGTGACTGGGAAGGGTAAGGCTGGGTGTAACCGTCCTGCCGCCAAAAATTTTCCTCACTGCGTCTCGGCCCGTTCCCCACGCATTCAAGATTGCTAACCTGCACAGCCATGAATACAGCAGTTCGTCATGGTGCAGCTCAGGCGTGTAGCAGATAGTTGTTGAAGCGAGGCGAGCGCGGTGCACGGTAAGCGTCTAGGGAAGTCATCTTGCGTCCCTCGGGGAAATCGCCAACACAGCCC
>NZ_JBMDJC010000026.1:0-76698 GCF_057808995.1 Acidovorax sp. FG60 | reverse complement strand
TACGCGGGTGAAGTCCAAAGAAAAACCACCGAGTCGCAAACTAACTGTTCCAGTATTGGAAACAATGCCGCCAGAGAATTTCAGGGTTTACCCAAATTTTTAGCCTGAAAAGAAGGCTTGAACCGCTTTTGCATGCAATGAATGAAGCGTTTATCCGGAATGGTGATCCATGGCTGCAGGACGGGCTGAATCGGGTGGTGAATGGCGTGCAGGGAAGTCTCCCGGCCTTGTGAAACACGGGGGGGCGGCGACTGGGACTTGATCTGGCTCAAGACTGTGTGGGGCCCGGGTATTTTTCGTGGATGCCCCTCGGGGAGAACGCTCTATAGTCCCGAATAAGCTTTTGTTATCTGCATGACGGACACCCTTGCGCCTGCGGGCATCGACACTTCGGACAGCCCCCACTACTTGCGCGCGTTGACCGACATGGCTGACCGGCGCACGGTGGTTGCTGACGCAGCCATTTACACCGACAAAGGTATCAAGCTGGTCGAAAAAGGCGCACGCATCGACAGCCGCCTGTATGACCGCCTGGTGCAGCACAAGCTGCGCGAGCCCATTGACCGCCATCTGTCCATCGAGAATCCCGTGGACGTACCCGCTTTGCTCGCGGCGGGGCAGGCCATGAGCGAACAGGAGGTGCTGCCCAACCTGCTGGCAGAAGCCCTCGGCTCGGCGGCCCGGCTGCTGGCGCCGCTGCGCTCGCTGCCCTTGCCTCCATCCATGGCCTGCAAGCTCACCGTGATGCGCGATCAGCGGCCCGGACTGTTTCAACACAGCCTGCAGATGATGACGGTGGCCGTGTTCCTGGGCATCAAAAGCGGTCTTGCTGAGCGCGACTGCGCCAATCTTGCGGCAGCAGCCTTGCTGCACGATCTGGGTGTGCTGCACATGGATCCGGCCTGGGACGATCCCGACCACAAGGTCGTTGGTGTTCAGCGCAAGCATCTGGTGGCGCACCCCATCACCGCCATGCTCATGATCCGCGATACCCAGGTCTATCCCCGGGCTGTGGATGTGGCGGTGCTGGAACACCACGAGCGCATGGATGGCAGCGGCTACCCGCGTGGCCTGGCCGGTGCGGACATCTCTGTCCTGGGCCGCATCCTGTTGCTGGCCGAGGTGGTGGCGGCGTTCTATGAAAAATACGACGACATGCCCGCGCAGCGCCTGTCGCTGGTGCTGCGGCTGAACCATCGCAAATTTCCATCGGCCCTGGTGGCGCACATCCTGCCCCTGCTGCAGGAAGAAGTCGCCCGGGAATCTGCCCTCATGCCGCTGGGTAACGATGCCTCGCGCCAGATCGACCTGCTGGCCGAAGCTTTTGAATGCTGGGATCAGCTCAAGACCGCACTGCCTCCCGAAACCAGTGTCAAGGCACTGCCGGGAAGCGCCTTTGTGTTCCTCGATGCGCGTCTGCTGGCTTTGCAAAAAGCCTTGCTGGAGGCCGGTTCACACCCTCGGCAGCAGGGTGAACTCATGACCCAGTTGCAGGGCGATGCCATTGGGATGGCTGAAGTGGCGCTGGTGGGGCGCGAGGCGCTGTGGCAGCTGCAAAGTATTGTGAATGCCAGCTATCGCCGCTGGCCGCAGCTGGCAGACCGCGCCACCCCTGCGGATGCAGCGGTGGCGGATTGGTGTGATTGGGCAGTGCGGAAGCTTTGAAAAGGGTGGTCAGCCCACCCGGCTTCGCAGCCAGAACCGATGGTGCATCGCCCAGCCAGCCATGAGCACCGCGAGGACCAGCAGCCCCCATTCAGACAGCGTCGGAATGGATGCTGGCGGCGCGATGCCGATGTGGACCGTGAATGAATCCGCTGTCGGGCCCGAGCCCCAGGTCCACAGATAGGTGCCCGGTGTGAGCCCCAGGCTGGCCAGCGAGGTCGCAGTCCAGGTGGCCGAGGACGTGAGCGCAGCGCCCGAGGCGTAGCCTGCCGGGGCGAAGACGAAACCGGGCATTGTGCTGTCCAGGCCCACCATGTCGCCAGATCCAGCATTCGCCCCGACAGGGCCTCCGCCTCCGAACGCTGGTGGGCCGGATATCCCCAGGTAGGCGTCCACGGTGCCAGCCGTGTCGGTGAAGACCAACCCAGCCGAAGCAATGACCCCGGGGGACAGAGGCCCGCTGCCCGCAGGCGAGAGGGCCCCCAGATTCAGGCTGCCACTGCCACTGGCGACCACATTGCCACCGCTTTCAAAAAAGTAGAGCGTATAGGCCGCGAACGTGTTGCCGGACAGGAGCAGCAACAGGGCGACTGCTGCCGATTGGATTGTTTTCATTCAACGGACCCTCTCTTTTTTGTCCTGCCCATTGTAGGGAGCGTGGTGTGCGTTGGCCCAGCTTTATAGGGCCTGGGACGCGTTGCCTCCAAAAACCCCTCACCCCAAAGTCTTCTCCGCCAGTTGCCCCGCTGCTCGAAATACTGGTTATATTTACAGTATTCATATTGTTCTTCTCGTCTTCGCCATGCCTGCGCTACGCCACTCCCTGGGGGTTGTCGCGTCCGATCTGCCATTGACCGTGCCCGGTGTCTGGCATGCGGACGCATTGGGTGCGGGCCAGTTGCAGGTGCAGTCCACCGGTTATGGTCCTCTGGATGCGCAGTTGCCCGGTGGGGGCTGGCCGGTGGGGGCGTTGAGCGAGGTGCTGCAGCCCCTGGCGGGCCTGCACGAATGGCAGTTGGTGCTGCCTGCCCTGGTACAGGCCACTGCCCCGCGCTCGGGGGCGGTGGTGGTGGTAGCGCCGCCTTGCGAGCCTTTTGGACCGGCGCTGCAGGCCCAGGGCTTGTCAGCCGAGCGGCTGTGTGTGGTGCGGGCCGATGCCGCCGCTGCGCTCTGGGCGGCAGAGCAGGCGTTGCGTTGCCGGGAGGTTCTGGCCGTGATGGCCTGGCTGCCGCAGGTGCAGTCCGCAGCCCTGCGCAGGCTGCAACTGGCAGCAGCGCAGCAACGTCAACTGCTATGGGTGTTTCGCCCGGCCAGTGCTGCGGCGCAGGCCTCACCAGCCTTGCTGCGGCTACAGGTGCAGGGGATGGCCATGCCGGGAGGTGTATGCACAGTCCCCGGGATGCAGGTGCACATTCTCAAGCGCCGGGGGCCGCCCCTGGCGCAAGGGCTGGATCTGCCGGGCTGTCATCCCCGGCTGGCCCAGGTGCTGGCGGCCCAGGCCGGGCGCCGGCGTGCAGCGCAGGTGGATGCTGGTAGCACCTTGGTGGCAGGTCGCCTTGCTGCGGCAGCCAAGGCATCGGGGGCGTTGCCCATGCGCCCTTCATTGGAGCTGCTGGTGCCGTTGGGGGCGGGGCCAGAGGGGAGGGCGCATGCACTGGATCGCGCTGCCATTGCCCTGGTGCGATGAGGCATCCGCACCGCCTGCAGGGGCTGTGCCCACCGCTGCGGCAGGCTGGTGGGCCTTGCGTTTTACCCCGCGTGTGGCACTGGTGGATGCAGAGGCTGTGCTGCTGGAGGTGTCCACCACCGAGCGGCTGTGGGGCGGGCGCGAAGTGCTGCTGGCCCAGGTGCTGCAGGCCTGGGCCTGGGCCGGGGCATCTGCCAGGGGCTCTGCCCCCCCCGCTGCCCAGGTCGCTGGCGAGTGTGGGCCTGTAGGGGAAGGGACGGCGGCGGGCGCACAACCGACGGGTGTACCCGTGATCTGGGGCAGTGGCCCCACCGCCCTGGTGGCGCAGGCCCGGCTGCGTGTGGCGTTGGCGGGGCAGGCTCTCCCTGCACAGGGGCCGCTGAGCCTGCCTCTGCACACACTCACAGCCTTGCGCCCGCATGTGGCCAGCCTGGAGCGCATGGGCTGCCGCACCTGGGGGGCACTGCGGGCGCTGCCCCGCGCCGGGGTGTCGCGGCGTTTTGGTGCGGCGGTGCTGCGGGTGCTGGACCAGGCCCTGGGAGATGCCTCTGAGGCCCACGCCTGGCTGGAGCTGCCCGAGCAGTTTGTGCTGACGGGCGAGTTGCCTGCGCTGGCAGAGTCGGCCGATGCGCTGCTCTGGAGCGCCAGCCGCTGCCTCACGGCCTTGCAAGGCTGGCTGCAAGCGCGGCAGCAGGGCGTGCTGGGCCTGGAGCTGGCCTGGCGCCATGACCTGCGGCGCATCGATGGTGTGGCCATCGCCCCCACGCAGGCGCTGCAGGTGCGCACGGCGCAGGCCACGCAGGACATGGGGCATCTGCGGCGCCTGTTGTCTGAAAATCTGGCGCGCACCACGCTGGCCGCGCCGGTCAATCAGATCACGCTGCGTTTGCTGGAGGCGGCCCCGCTGCCACACCGCAGTGCGAGCCTGCTGCCGCCCGACCATCTGGGCGGCGCCGACCCTGCTGGCGCCCAGGGCGAGGCTTTGCACCAGTTGCTGGAGCGCCTGTCAGCCCGGCTGGGAGCAGACCATGTGCAGGCCCCGGTGCTGCAGGCCGACCACCGCCCCGAATGCATGCAGCAGTGGCGCCCGGCGGCCGAGGTGCTGCGCGTGACGGCGGCGGCCTCAAAGCACGCTGCAGCCCGGAATGCCTCCGTCAGTGTTGCCAATACGGCGCTGGATGCAGCCCCCGATGCCCTGCTGCTGCCCACCTGGCTGCTGAATCCGCCCCGGCGGCTGGCGGTGCAGGGCAACCGCCCCTGCCACCACGGCCTGCTGCGACTGCTGGCCGGGCCCCACCGCTTTGAAGCGGGCTGGTGGTCTGCGGCCGGGGAGGGCGCAGGCCCGGCCCCCGGTGAAGGTGCCCTGGCCTTGCGCGACTACTTTGTGGCCCACAACGATGTGGCGGGGCTGGTGTGGGTGTTCCGCGAGCGGCTGGCGCCGGTGCCGTCCGTATCGGACGGCCCCCCAGCCGCCGTGCGGCCCCATCGCTGGTTCCTGCATGGGGTGTTTGGGTGATCTCTGCGGAGGCTCCATGGGCCTGACACCTTCCTCTGCATCGCCTGCACAAGCCACCGTGCTGCCGGGCTATGCCGAGCTGCACTGCCTGTCCAACTTCAGCTTCCAGCGTGGAGCATCGCATCCACAGGAACTCGTGAAGCGCGCGCTGGCGCTGGGCTACCAGGCCCTAGCGCTGACGGACGAATGCTCGGTGGCGGGTGTGGTGCGCGCTTGGGAGGCCGCCAAGGAATGTGGTTTGCACCTCATCGTGGGCAGCGAGTTTTTGTGGGGTGACGACCTGCGGCTGGTGGCTCTGGCGCGCGATGCCGAGGGCTGGGGCAATCTTTGTGAGTTCATCACCGCGGCCCGTGCGGTCGCATCCAAGGGGCAGTACCACGTGGGCCCGCGCAGCCCCTGGGGATTGCTGCAAGGGTGCGAGTTGCTGCTGGCGCCTATCCGGCAACGCTTTGATGCTTCTGATTTGATAGCTATTAGCGCTTGTCTATCCAGCGCTAGAGGCCAATTTGACTCAAATTTTGATGGCCATATCTGGTTGGCGGTCGAACTGCACCTGGCCCCGGACGACAGCCTGTGGCTGGCCACGCTGCAGCGTGTGGGTGCGGCGCTGGGCTTGCCGCTGGTGGCAGCGGGCGATGTGCACATGCACGCCCGTTCGCGCAAGCCGCTGCAGGATGTGATCACCGCCGTACGCTTGGGCCGCAGCGTGGGCGAATGCGGGTTTGCGCTGCAGCCCAATGCCGAGCGCCATCTGCGCCGGCGCGTGCGGCTGGCGGGCGTCTATCCGCCCGAGTTGCTGGACGCCACGCTCACCGTGGCGGGGCGCTGCACGTTCACCCTGGACGAAATCAAGTACCAGTACCCGCTGGAGACCGTGCCCGCTGGCATGACCCCCGCGCAGGCCTTAGCCTGGCTGGTGCAGGTGGGCGTGCAAGGCGTTTACCCGCAGGGCGCGCCACAGAAGGTGCAGGCGCAGATCCGCAAAGAGCTGGACCTGATCGCACACTGCCAGTACGAGATGTACTTCCTCACGGTGCACGACATCGTGCGCTACGCGCGCAGCCAGGGCATCCTGTGCCAGGGGCGTGGCTCGGCCGCGAATTCGGTGGTCTGCTACATGCTGGGCATCACGGCCGTGCCGCCCGAAAACTCACACCTGCTGTTCGAGCGCTTTATCAGCAAGGAGCGCAAGGAGCCGCCCGACATCGACGTGGACTTCGAGCACGACCGGCGCGAGGAGGTCATCCAGTACATCTACGAAAAATACGGCCGCGAGCGCGCCGCCATCGCGGCCGTGGTTACCACCTATCGCACGCGCAGCGCGCTGCGCGATGTGGGCAAGGCGCTGGGTGTGGCGCCGTCCTTGGTCGATGCCTTTGCCAAGGACCACCACTGGTTTGACGAACAGTTCGCCACCGACCGGTTGCAGGAACTGGCTGAAAGCCTGGGTGCACCGCTGCACCGGCACACGGCCCAGCTGTGGCTGGAACTGGCGGCGGACCTCAAAGGCTTTCCGCGCCACCTGAGCCAGCATGTGGGCGGTTTTGTGCTCACGCAGGGCAAGCTCACGCGCCTGGTGCCGGTGGAGCCGGCGAGCATGGAGGATCGTTCCGTCATCCAGTGGGACAAGGACGACCTGGACACCATGGGCCTGCTCAAGGTCGATGTGCTGGCCCTGGGCATGCTCAGCGCGCTGCGCCGCTGCCTGAATTTGCGCGAAGCCTTGCGCGGTGAGCGCTGGGACCTCCAGGGCATTCCGCGCGAAGACCCCGCCACCTACGACATGATCTGCGCCGCCGACACCGTGGGCGTGTTCCAGATCGAAAGCCGCGCGCAGATGAGCATGCTGCCGCGCCTGCGCCCGCGCGAGTTCTACGACCTGGTGGTGGAGGTGGCGATTGTGCGGCCCGGGCCTATTCAGGGCGGCATGGTGCACCCCTACCTGCAGGCGCGCGAACGCAGGCGCAGGGGCGAGCCACTGCAATTGGAGAAGCCTGAACTGGAAGCGGCCCTGGCGCGCACGCTGGGCGTGCCGATTTTTCAGGAGCAGGTGATGCAGATCGCCATGGTGGCGGCCGGGTTCTCTGCCGGCATGGCGGACGATCTGCGCCGGTCGATGGCGGCCTGGAAGCGCAAGGGCGGCGTGCACCGGTTCGAGCGCCCACTGGTCGGAGGCATGGAAGCGCGTGGTTACCGTACCGAGTTTGCCCAGGCCATCTTCCAGCAGATGCTGGGCTTTGGCGAATATGGCTTTCCTGAAAGCCACGCCCACAGCTTTGCCTTGCTGGCCTATGCCAGCAGCTGGCTCAAATGCCATGAGCCCGCGTGTTTTCTGGCCGCGCTGCTCAATTCGTTGCCCATGGGTTTTTACACCGCCTCGCAACTGGTGCAGGATGCGCGCCGCCACGGCGTGCGTGTGCTGCCCATCGATGTGACCTGCAGCGACATCGACTGCACGCTGGAGGGCGCACCAGAGCCGCTGAGACCTGCGCGGGGGCTGGGCGTGCCGCCACTGCCGCAGCCCGCTGTGCGTCTGGGCTTGCGGCTGGTGGGCAGCTTGCACAAAGATGCTGCCGAACGACTGGTAGAGGCCCGCGCTACAGGCCCTGCCTTTGCCAACACCGAAGACCTGGCCCTGCGCGCACAGCTGAGCCAGCAAGACCTACAGGCGCTCGCTGCAGCCGATGCGCTGGCGGGTCTGTCAGGCCACCGGCGCCAGCAGATGTGGGAGGCGGCCGCGCAGCACACGGCACCGCCCCTGCTGCGCGATGTGCCCGTGCACGAAGCGCCCCTGCAACTGCTCGCCGCGCCCGAGGGCGAAGAGATTCTTTTCGACTACGCCGCCACCGGCCTCACACTGCGCCGCCACCCGCTGGCCCTGCTGCGCCCGCGCCTTGCGCGCTGGCGCCTGCAGACCGCCCTGCAACTGAACACCGTGCCCCATGGCCGCAAGGTGCGCGCCTGCGGCATCGTCACTGTGCGCCAGCGCCCCGGCACGGCCAAAGGCACGATGTTCGTCACGCTGGAGGACGAGACGGGCCCCGTCAACGTGATCGTGTGGCCTGCGCTGGTGGAGACATGGCGCAATGCGCTGCTCAGGTCGCAATTGCTGGCGGTGGAAGGCGTGTGGCAGTGCAGCGTGCCCGAGGGGGAGGGGTCCGATGCGCCGTCGCCATCAGCGTCGGTAGTGCGCCACCTGGTGGCCCAGCGTTTCAAGGACTTGACACCGCTGCTCGGTCGCATGGCCCAGGCGCTGCAGGGTAGCCGGGACTTTCACTGACCTTCGGAGCGCTTCGGATCATCCTTCTGACTCCCTTGCGGTCACCGCTCCAGCAGATAAGCGTGGGGGTCGATGAAGAACGCTTTTTTGACGCCCTGCGTAGCGCCATCCACCTTCCACGGCACGGGCAGCATTCGCACGACGGAATAGTGCAGGTGTGGCGGCTTGCCCTGCGCGTTGCCGCTGGCGCCCAGCGTGCCAATCGCCTCCCCAGACGCCACGAAGGACAAGGCGTCTGTGCCGATCGAGTCCAGGTGCGCAAAGTAATGCAACCGCCAGCGCGGCCCGAGCACCAGCACCACCTTGCCGCCTTTGGCGATTTCTCCTGTGAACAGCACGACGCCATCCGTAGTGCTCAGCACTGGCGTACCGGTCTTGCCAAAGATGTCGATGCCCTTGTGCACACCCGAGCTGCCCCAGGGTTCGAACCAGAAGGACTTGGAATTCCAGTCTTTTGCGGAGGCCCCGGCCACGGGGATCTGGATGCGCTCCGGCAGTAACAGGCCCGCCACCAGCACGGCCAGCAGGGTGAGGCTCAGAATCTTTGCAATTTTCATGGCGCGATTATTCCGCGCTCGCAATCGTTGCAGTCGCTGTGTATCAGCGCGAAGGGTCTGCCTTGCTGGCGGCCTGCCGTGCAGGCTGCGAGGCCGTGCCGGCTGCCCCCTGGACTCCGGGCTTGACAGGCTGTTGGGCCAGGTTCAGCAGCGGCTTGCAATGGGTGTCGTCGTCTGCTGCCGGCACGGTGATGGGCACCAGGGCCAGCGCGGCGGGGGCCACCACGGCGGCTATCACCGCAGCGCCTGCGCGCAGCAGCAGCGGTCCGGCCTCGACGCCCACATCCGGGTTGCCAAACGTGCCCCTCACATACAGGGGTGAACGCAGCGAAAAGAACTTCCATTGCAAGGATTCGGGCTTGATGCGCAGGTCCAGTGCCTCGGTGCCCAGGTCGATGGTGCCCGTGGCCTCCACCACAGCATCGTCGGTACTCATTTTCACGACGCGGGCGGTTGCCAAGCCATCCACCACCATGAAGTCGGCCACCGCGCAGCGCAGGTGCACTTCCTTGTTTTCGCCAAAGAGCTTGCCCACGATGATGCTGCCCACGTTGAGCGCGGCCAGGTCCAGCATCTGCTTGCTCAGCGTGCCCTCGCGCACATACAGGCGCATCTCGCCCGTGCCGTGGCCCAGCAGTACGGCCATGCTGTTGCCGGTGCTCTCCAGGGCAATGGCTCCGTCCATGCGGCCAAAACTTTTCTTCATGAGCTGCACCTTGGGGAACAGGGCCGACAACTGCAGTCCCTGCACGGTGCCGCGTATCTGGGCCTTGAGGGGGGCGCTGCGGCCATCGATGGTGACCTGCGATTCGATCTTGCCTTCTGCCACGCCAAACGTGAGGGGCGCCAGTCTGAGCTGCGCGTTTTCCATTACGGCGCGTGTGCTCAGGTCCTGCAGCGGCAGGCTCTCGGGGCGGATGATGTGGCGGCCCTTGAACACGATGTCCATGTCCATGGCATTCCACCGCTCGGCCGCAAATTGCGAATCCGGCAGCACCTTGCCACCCTGGCTGCGGGTGCGTTGCGTGTTGCCGGACACGCGGGTGCCCAGCGTCGGCCCCAGGTCTGCCAGGCGCAGCTGGTTCGATGTCATGGTGCCGGTGAGCCGGGGGCGCGGTTTGCCCGAGGTGTATTTCAGCGACCCCTGCAGATCACTCTGACCCACCTTGCCGCGAAAATCGTTGTACTCCCACACCGCGCGTTCGGGTTCCAGGCTCCCGGTCAGCTGTCCGCGCGTTTCAAACGCCGGGGTGTTGGGCAGCACCAGCCCGGTCAGGTCGTACAGATCGGCCATGCTGCCGCCCTGGAGGAACACCTGAAAATCCAGCCCCGAGAGCGCCCCGGGGTTGGCCAGCACCCCTTCAGCCGACAGTGCCACGCTGCCCGCGCTGGCATCAATCTGCAGCGGATAGTTCACCACCTTGTTGCGCAGGCTGATGACCTGGCCCGCGCGCCCCTGTCCCTTGATCTGGGCCTTGGCATAGCGGCCCTTCAGTTCAAAGCGCAGGCCATAGGGCATCGCCCCCTGGGAGGATGTGCCGGGGGCCGCGATCGCTGCCGTCGGGGCTGTGCCACTGGCGGCGCTGGCGGAAGCCTTGGCGGCCGGGTTGCCGGGTGGGCTGGTGGGGGCAATGGGCTCCGTTGTGTCAATGCGCGCCTGCAGGTCCAGGTCTTTCATGCCATCGGCATAGGCCAACACGCCCTGCTTGAGCACGAGCCGGTCTACATCGAAGCTCCACCCGCTCCTGGGACCGTCCTTGCGCTCAAAGGTCCAGTTGTTGGTGCCATCGGCGGTGCGGGCCAGCGCCACCTGGGGGCTGGTGAGTGCCACGGTGTCGATCGACAGGTGCCGCCCCAGCAGCGGCAGCAGGCGCACCGTGGCGGTGGCGCTGCCGATGCGGGCCATGGTGGGCGCTTCCGGCAGATCGGCGTTGTCCTTGGGAGGCGTTTTGCCATCGGCACGCTGGAAGGGGGGGATGAACCCCGCCGGCTGGTCCATCACCAGGCGCTCGGCCTGGACGGTGACGCCAGGTATCCATCGTCGCCATCCTTCCTCCAGGGGTTGGGGCCAGTGCCAGGCTGCCGACAATTCGCCCTCAATCGCAAAGTGCCTGCCCGTGGCTTCGCTGACTTTTTCGTTAACCCAGGGTTTTGCACGGTTCCAGTCGATCACGGCCAGCAAGGCGCCGAGCAGCACCAGCAGCGCGGCCACTACACCCAGGGCCACCAGCAACCACCGTGCTACACGTCGACCAACCCCCGAGGCGGGTGCGGGGTGGCCGGTGGACGCGGCAGGGCGGGGAAGATCGGCAGAAGGCGTGGTGGGTGACGGCATGAAGGGTGTATGGGTTATGGCCGCATGCCGCAGAACAGCCATGCTGCACGGGACATGGGTGGGTGCCGCGTTTGCTCATGCGGCACCGGGCCTCCTGGGTTCATGCTAGCCCGCATTGGCGCGCCCAGTGGCAGTGCAGGCGCAACTGCCGCCCTTGTCCTACAGGCGGAAAACGGTGCTGCCGCGCCCTAAAATCCGCGCACCATGCACAACCCCCACCACCCCCACGCCCCGCCCATGCGCGATGGAGTGGGCCCAAGCTGCGTGGTGCTGCCCAGCCAGGGGCAGGGCAGCATGCTGGACTTTCTGGCGCAGCGTCTGCCCGTCGTGACCCGCGACGAATGGCTGCAGCGTATGCAGGCGGGGGATGTGGTGGACGAACGCGGGGAGCCCGTGTCGCCCGGGCGGCCGTTTGAAGGCAGCTTGCGCGTGTACTACTACCGCAGCCTACCCGCAGAGCCCGCCTTGCCTTTCACAGAAACGGTGCTGTACCAGGACGAGCACCTCGTGGTGGCCGACAAGCCCCATTTCATGCCCGTGACACCGTCGGGCCGCTATCTGCACAACACACTGCTGGTGCGCCTCAAGCGACAGCTGGGGTTGCCTGAACTGTCGCCCCTGCACCGCATCGACCGGGACACGGCGGGGCTGGTGCTGCTATCGGTGCAGCAGCGCACACGCGGGGCCTACCAGGCGCTGTTCCGTGACAAGCAGATCACCAAACACTACGACGCGATTGCGTCGTGGCGCGAAGACCTCGTGTTTCCGCGCGAACACATGAGCCGCCTGGAGGAAAGCCCTCAGTTCTTTCGCATGCAGGAAGTGCCCGGCGAGCCCAACAGCCACACGCAGATGCAGGTGCTGGAGGTGGCAAGGTCTGGCGCCTGGGCCCGGTACCGTCTCATGCCGATCACCGGCAAACGGCACCAACTGCGCGTACACATGGCCGCGTTGGGCCTGCCCCTGCGCAACGACCCGTTCTATCCAGTGGTCAACGATCCTCCCGAAGGAGACTACTCGCGGCCTCTGCAACTGCTGGCGCGGTCCCTGGAGTTTGCGGACCCGGTGTTGGGCGTGCCGCGGATGTTTGAGAGCAGGCAGCGGCTGAGTCTGGAAGATTAGGGTTTACCACTAGTAATCGCTATTTGCTCGTTGAGGGCTGGGTGGCCCTCATGAAAGCATGGCATTGCCTTGGGTTTTGTTTTTACACACAGATAAGGTAACTTGGTTACCTGTTCTGGGCAGAGGGCCCGGAAACTGCAGAAGAAAACAACAATGAGCCCCACCACCACACACCGTTCCGTCGCGCTCAAGCTGTCGCTTGCGGCGTTACTCAGCCTGCTGCTTGTGCTGCTCATCACCATGGGTATCGTCAGCGCCTTGCTCTGGCAAAACTTTGGACGGCTATCGCGCGGCGATGCCCAGCAATACGCAGCCCAGTTGCGCACCCTGGTGCAGACGTTTGACGAAACCGCGCAAGAGCAGGCCAAACGCGATTTCACCCTGTTCAAGGCCAATTTTCCGGGCAATTTTTCGCTCAGCGAGGCGCCGGGGGCTGACGGCAAGCCCGAGGCCACGCTGGCATTTCAGGGGGTGCCGATCAATGGCGACTTTGAGGTGGTGGATCGGTTTTCCAAAGACAGCATGGGGGCCGTCGCCACCATCTTCGCGCGCACGGGCGACGACTTCATCCGTGTGACCACTTCGCTCAAGAAGCAGGACGGAGACCGCGCCTACAAGACCCTTCTCGATCGCAAGCACCCCGCCTACGAACTGATGAACGAAGGCAAAACCTTCATCGGCCGCGCCAATCTGTTTGGCCGGGAGTACATGACGGTGTATGAACCCATCCGCGAAGGCAACCGCACCATCGGCATCCTGTTCATCGGTTCGGACATCGGCCCCATTTTGGGCAAGCTCAACACCGTGATGGCGGGCCAGAAGCTGTTTGCCACGGGCGCTGTCTACGCGGTCAATATTTCAGCAGGCCCTGCACGGGGCAACGTTTTTGGTTTGACGGGCGCCAACGCAGCGCTCAAGGTCGATGAGAAAGTGGATGAGGCCAAGGCCTGGCTTGCTTCACTGTCGGGTATCGAGCAAACCGGCGATTTTGAATCGAGCTGGTCGCCGCGCCGCAGTGGCGACGGTGACACCGCCGCGCGTTATGTGGCGGTGGAGCGCTACAAGCCCTGGAACTGGGCCATAGTGGCCGAGGCGCCGGAGTCTGAAATGATGGGCGAGGCCCGCAGCGTGCTCACCTGGCTGTGGCTGGGTGTGCTGGTGGCGCTGGCACTGCTGACGGTGGTACTGGTGGTTGCCACACGCCGCTTGGTGGGTGCCCCCGTGCAGCAGCTGAGCACCGCGCTGGGTTACCTGGCGCAGGGCGACCTGACCCACGCAGTCACCCTGAAATCCCGCGACGAAATCGGCAGCCTGGCCCAGGCCATGGAAGGCTTTCGTGTCCGCCTGGTAGAAAGCCTGAGCACCGTGCGCACCAGTGCCGAAAGCGTGTCGTCGGCCAGCACCGAAATCGCCCAAGGCAACCAGGACCTGTCGGGCCGCACCGAAAGCCAGGCCAGCTCTCTGGAAGAAACAGCGGCCAGCATGGAGCAGCTGGGTGCCACCATTCGACACAACGCCGACAGCGCCAGCCAGGCCAACCAGCTGGCCGTGGGCGCCAGCCGCGTGGCCGCGCAAGGCGGTGAAGTGGTGTCCAAGGTGGTCAGCACCATGCAGGACATCAACACCAGCAGCCAGAAGATTGCCGACATCATCGGCGTCATCGACGGCATTGCTTTCCAGACCAACATCCTGGCCCTGAACGCTGCGGTTGAAGCCGCTCGTGCTGGCGAGCAAGGCAGGGGCTTTGCCGTGGTGGCTGCTGAAGTGCGCAACCTGGCTCAGCGCACCGCCGCCGAGGCCAAGGCCATCAAAGAACTGATCGGCGCCAGCAGCGCCATGGTGCAGCAGGGCTCGGTGCTGGCCGATCAGGCGGGCACCACGATGCAGGAAGTCGTGAGCTCTATCCAGCGCGTGGCCGACATGGTTTCTGAAATCAGCGCTGCCAGCAGCGAGCAGACCGCTGGTGTGGGCCAAGTGGGAGAGGCAGTGACGCAGCTGGACCAGACTACTCAGCAGAATGCCGCCCTGGTGGAAGAAATGGCTGCTGCGGCCAGCAGCCTGCAGACGCAGGCGCACCAGATGGTGTCTGCCATTGCGCAGTTCAATCTGGGTGGCGCCAGTGCCAGCCCCCGTGTGCCAAACCGGGCGCGTGGGGGCTCCCACAACCCGGCAATCTCCGGCTGAACGCCCGCGCACTCGCGGGCGCTAGCGGAGCTACGCCATGGCAGGATCAGCGAAACGGAATGGGCTTGCCCTTGGCTGGCGCGCTCTTTGGAAGCCGTGAATTGAAGAATTCAGCCAATGCCCGCTGGGTGTCGGGATGCAGCCGCCATGCGGTCCAGCCCAGGCCGATACTGCGCAGGTACACGGTGACGTGCGCGTCTTCCAGCGGGTACTGGATGGCGAGGGTGGGGTTGTCCTGCGACATCACCGGGACCCCGCTCCCATTGCTGTCCTGGGGGGCCGGGGTGACTTCAGGCGTCATCTGCGAGCGCAACATGGCCAACTCACGAATCAGATTTTCGATCTCTGGCGCTGTGAGCGTTTTGTTGATTGCCAGGGTGGCCTGCGTGCGGTCGTCGCTCAGTTGCATGGGGCTTTTCCTTCTTTCGCTGGTAGTTGTGAAGGCTCCATTGTGCTGCCTTCGGTCTGCATCCCGCCGAAGGGGCGCAAACATGGGACGCAAGCCTCTGGCCAAACCCGTTTCGGGCGCGCCGCCGCGTGGCTACAATACGGTTGCTGATGAAACTCTGGCGCGGCAACTGCCAAGCCGGTGTTTTCACAGGCCTCACTGAAATACGTTGTCCGTCAACGGCTTACAGAAGGCGGGTGTAGTTCAATGGTAGAACGGCAGCTTCCCAAGCTTCATACGAGGGTTCGATTCCCTTCACCCGCTCCAGCCCTCTTCGGCTGATCATCTCCCCCCGCCCTTGCCTTTACTGTTGTTTTGACCGCGCATGCTGCACGCATGACGGCATGGGCGCGCGCCCATCCGGTAGGGCATGTCAAGCCATTGGCTGACGCCACGCGGCCGCCACCCACGCCACCATTCTGGAACGGCCTCCTTTGGAGGGGCACTATCGTGTGAGGAAATGAATGGCTTCCAAAGACAAGAACTCAGCACAGAAACCCGCCGCCAGCAAGAAGCCAAGCACGGCGCTGGAAGGCAAGGACGCCAAGGCACAACGCGAGCTGGGCATCGTCGGGCCGCATGGCGACATGCGGCTGGCCTCGGTCATCATCGAAGGCTATAGCCTCGAGTTGAGCGACGGCGAAGGCTATGTGGGGGATGTCGCCAGCCGCACGGCCTTTCGCCACATGCTCGATGCCTGGCGCAAGCTGTATGCATCCATGGAGGGCAAGGACCCTATGGGCACCAAGCCCACGCGCGAACTCAGCAAACATAAGCTGGATGCGTTGCTGGAGAAAGACGGCGTGGCCGCCCAAGCCATCGAAGCCGCGTCGGAAGACTACGCGATGCAGCTGGCGCACGTGGTGCAGCGATTTCTGAAACACAAGACCTGGCGCGGCGTCGAGCGCATCATCATAGGCGGAGGCTTTCACCAGAGCGAGGTGGGTGGCCGCGCCATCGATTGCACCCGCAAGATCCTCAAGGCCGAAAAGGTGCCCGTGGAGCTGCGCACGCTGCGCCACCATGCGGACGAGGGCGGCCTGATTGGCTGGGTGCACCTGGCGCCCCCCGCGCTGCTGCAAAGCTACGACGCCATCCTGGCGGTGGACATTGGCGGCACCAATGTGCGCTGCGGCATCGTGCAAACCCATTTGCACCGCGCCCCCGATCTTTCGCTGGCCGAGGTGGTGCGCCGCGAGAAATGGGCCCATGCCAACGACGAACCCCGGCGCGACGAACTGGTCGAGGGCATCGCCACGCTGCTCGAAGGCCTGATCGCGTACGCCGAGAAAAAGAAGATCCGCCTGGCGCCCTACATCGGCGTGGCCTGCCCGGGGCTCATCGTGGAAGACGGCTCGCTGGCCGGTGGCACGCAGAACCTGCCGGGCAACTGGGAGAGCACCCGCTTTCACCTGCCGCGTGACTTGTGCGAGCGGCTACCGCACATCGGCGACGGCCGCACCCAGGTGTGCCTGCACAACGATGCCGTGGTGCAGGGCCTGTCTGAAATGCCCTTCATGCAGGACGTGAAGCGCTGGGCGGTGCTGACGGTGGGCACGGGGCTGGGCAACGCGAGCTACACCAACCGTCAGCCGCCAGAATTTGAATGATTTTGGCTGCTAGCGCTTATTGGTAAAGCGCTAGAAGCTATAAAATAAGTAGCATTTTGTGGGACTGCTTATTTCTGAATGTCCCCCAGGCACAGGTACTTGATCTCCACGTAGTCGTCCATGCCGTAGTGCGAGCCTTCGCGGCCCAGGCCCGACTGCTTGACGCCGCCAAAGGGCACGTGCTCGGTGGCCAGAATACCCACGTTGGCGCCGACCATGCCGTATTCCAGCGCCTCGGTCACGCGGAAGATGCGGCCCACGTCGCGGCTGTAGAAGTAGCTGGCCAGGCCAAACTCGGTGTTGTTGGCTGCGTCGATGGCTTCCTGCTCGGTCTTGAACTTGAAGACCGGGGCAAAGGGGCCAAAGGTTTCCTCGCGCGCGCAGAGCATGTCGGCCGTGGCGTTGGCGACCACCGTGGGCTCGAAGAACTGGCCGGAGCCCAGGCTGGTGAGGCGCTGGCCGCCGGCCACCACCTGGCCGCCCTTGGCCAGCGCGTCGTCCACGTGGCGCTGCACCTTGGTCAGTGCCGCTTCCTCGATCAGCGGGCCCTGGTTCACCCCAGCTTCAAAACCGTTGCCCACCTTGGCTGTCTTGACCTTGGCGGCGAACTTGGCCACGAACTCGTCGTACACACCTTCCTGCACATAAAAGCGGTTGGTGCACACGCAGGTCTGGCCCGCGTTGCGGTACTTGCTGGCAAAGGCGCCTTCCACGGCGCTGTCGATGTCGGCGTCGTCAAACACGATGAAGGGCGCATTGCCGCCCAGCTCCAGCGACATTTTCTTGACCGTGGGGGCGGACTGCGCCATCAGGATGCGGCCCACTTCGGTGGAGCCCGTGAAGCTGATATGGCGCACCACGTCGCTCGCGCACAGCACCTTGCCGATGGCGATGGAGTTGTCGCTGTCTGCGGGCAGGATGTTGAACACACCGGCCGGAATACCCGCGCGGATGGCCAGCTCGGCGGCGGCCAGGGCTGTGAGTGGTGTCAGCTCGGCGGGCTTGATGACCACGGGGCAGCCCGCAGCCAGCGCAGGCGCGACCTTGCGGGTGATCATGGCTAGCGGGAAGTTCCATGGCGTGATGGCCGCGCACACGCCGATGGGTTGCTTCAAGACCAGCAGGCGGCGGCTGTTGTCAAACTGCGGCAGCGTTTCGCCGTTGATGCGCTTGGCTTCTTCGGCAAACCATTCCACAAAGCTCGCGCCGTAGGCGACTTCGCCCTTGGCTTCGGCCAGGGGCTTGCCTTGTTCGGCGGTCATGATGCGGCCCAGGTCGTCCTGGTTGGCCATCAGCAGGTCGTACCACTTGCGCAGGATGATGCTGCGCTCCTTGGCCGTCTTGGTCTTCCAGGGGCCCCAGGCGGCGTTGGCGGCGGCAATCGCGGCCTCGGCGTCGGCCGGGCCCAGGTTTGCCACATCGGCCAGCTTGAGGCCCGTGGCCGGGTCGTTCACATCAAAGCGGCTGCTACCTGCCACCCACTGGCCGTTGATGAGGCCGTCGGTCTTGAGCAAGGTGGGGTCGTTCAGCAGGGCGAGGGGGGAGGTCTTCATGTCCATGGGATGGTCCTTGAGAAAGGGGGCTAAACGTGGGCAGATCGAGGTTCACGCACGAAGCGGCAGCGGTCATTGTCAGCCGCCTGGGCGACGGCCGCATGTCGCCGATGTGAACTCCCGGGCGGCAAGGGGCATATCAGGCACGGCGACCGCGCAGCCACTCCAGCGCCAGCAGCAAGCTGGTGGTGAACAGGATGAGCAGCGTGGCCACCGCGGCGATGGTGGGCGAGATGTTCTCGCGGATGCCGTTGAACATCTGGCGCGGCAGTGTGGACTGGTCGGCACCGGCCAGGAACAGCGTGACCACCACCTCGTCGAACGAGGTAGCAAACGCAAACAGCGCGCCGGAGATCACGCCCGGCGCAATCACAGGCAGCGTCACACGAAAAAAGGTGTTGAAGGGCGTCTCACCGAGGCTCAGTGAGGCGCGCACGAGGTTGTGGTTGAAGCCTGCCAGAGTCGCCAGCACGGTGGTCAGCACAAAAGGTGCGCCCAGGGCGGCGTGCACGATGATGAGCCCGAAGTAGCTGTCGGCCAGGCCCAGCGGCGCAAAGTACAGGTAGGTGGCCACACCCACCACAATGATCGGCACCACCATGGGCGCAATCAGGATGCTCATGAGCAGGCCCTTGAAGCGGAAGTCGGCCCGCGACAGACCCACCGCCGCCAGTGTGCCCAGGGCCGTGGCGATCAACGTGGCCGCAGGTGCCACGATGAAGCTGTTGCGCGTGGCGCGGGCCCACTCGGCGGATTCGAACAGGTTGCGGTACCACTTGAGCGACCAGCCGTGAATGGGGTAGGCCAGGAATGAACTCTCGGAGAACGACAGCGGCACCATCACCAGGATGGGGGCCAGCAGGAACACCAGCACGGCCACGCACAGGGCGCGCACCGCCCACCAGCCGAGCTTGTCGGCCGGTGTGGCGTACAGGGGGAATTGGGGCAGAAGATGGCGCATGGTGAGTGTCTTTTGAAGCGGTTAGCCCAGGCTCAATTCGGCTTTGCCAAACCGGCGGTACACGCTGTACAGCACCAGCGTGGCGGCCAGCAGCAGGGCGCCCAGCGCGCAGGCCATGCCCCAGTTCACTTCCACATTGGTGTAGCGGGCGATGTAGTAGCTCAGCATCTGGTCATCGGCCCCGCCCAGCAGCGCGGGGGTGACGTAGTAGCCGATGGCCAGGATGAAAACCAGCAGCGCCCCAGCACCAATGCCGGGGTAGGTTTGTGGCACATACACCCGAAAGAACGCGGCGATGGGCGAGCTGCCCAGCGACACCGCAGCGCGCAGGTAGGTGGGTGGCACGCTTTTCATCACGCTGTACAGCGGCAGCACCATGAAGGGCAGCAGGATGTGCACCATGGCAATCACCACGCCCGTGCGGTTGAACAGCAGTGGCAAAGGCTCGGCAATGGCGCCCAGGCCCATCAACCCCCGGTTGACCAGCCCCTCGGACTGCAGCAGCACGATCCATGCGGCCACGCGCACCAGGATCGACGTCCAGAACGGCACCAGCACCAGAATCATCAGCACATTGGCCTGGCGTGCGGGCAGCGAGGCCAGCCACCAGGCCAGCGGGTAGCCCAGCAGCAGGCACAGCACCGTAACCACAAAGCTGATGTGAAAGGTGCGCAGCAGGATGCCGCCAAACGCGCGCTGCTCCTCGGGCATGCGTTCGACCTGGCCCAGCGCATCGCGCTGCAGGTCCACCGAGGCGAGCAGGTAGTCGGGCGTCCAGCGCGCCCCGTTTTTGGCAATGGCACGCCAGAAAGGCGCTTCGCCCCAGCGTGCATCCTTGTCGATCAGCTGGTCGCGGATGGACTCGGGCGTGCCCTGCAGGGGCAGGGCGCGGAAAGCGCCCATCACCATCGAACGTGCTCCAGGCACTTCCGAGTTCAGCCTGCGCGCCAGGGCACCTGCATCAGAGCTGTCGGGCAGGCGGGCCAGGTCTTTGATCAGCGCGGCATAGGCAGCGGGGCCCGGCGCCTCGTGGCGGTCCCAACCATGCAAGGCCTCGATGGTGGCGGGCAGCGTGTTGGCGACCTCGGGGTTCTCCACGCCGCGCTGCAGCAGCGCGGCAATGGGGACCAGCAGCGTGAGCAGCAAGAACACCAGCAAGGGCAGGGTCAGGGCAAAGGCCCGCCATTTGCGCCGCGCTTCGGCACGCGACAGCGCCTTGCGCAGTGCGCCGGGTGCGTGGGCGTCCAGCGCAAGCGCGGCGGGGGCGATGGCAGAAGAGGCTTGCATGGTGTCTTGTGCTCCGAGGGTGCGGTTTACTGACTTATTGGGTGGCCCAGGCTGCGAAGCGTTTCTCCAGCGCCTCGCCCTGATCGGCCCAGAAGCTCACGCCGAACTGGATGGCTTCCTTGGCGTTGCTGGCTGAGGTAGGCAGGTCGTCCAGCACCTTCTTGTCCAGCTTGGCGAGGGCCGTGGTGTTGGCCGGGCCATAGGCGATGTTCTGCGCGTAGGCGGCCTGGTTGGCGGTCTGCATGGTGTAGGCGATGAACTTCACCGCCGCGTCCTTGTTCGGTGTGCCCTTGGGGATGGCCCAGTAGTCCAGGTCATAGATGCCGCCGGGCCAGTAGATCTTGAGATTGCGGCCTTCGCGGTTGGCCGCGTCGATGCGGCCGTTGAACACAGTGGTCAGCACCACGTCGCCCGCCACCAGGAACTGCGGCGCCTGGGCACCTGCTTCCCACCATTGAATGTTGGGCTTGAGTTCGGTCAGCTTCTTGAAGGCGCGGTCGGCACCGTCTTTCGTGGCCAGCACCTTGTAAACATCGGCGGGCTTTACGCCATCGGCCATCAGCGCGAATTCGAGGTTGTAGCGCGCACCCTTGCGCATGCCGCGCTTGCCAGGGATCTTCTTGGTGTCCCAGAAGTCGGCCCAGCTCGTGGGGGCGGTCTTGAGCTTGTCGCCGTTGTAGGCCATGACGGTGGACCACACGAAGATGCCCACGGCGCAGTCGGACACCGCAGCGGGCAGCAGGTCGGACTTGCTCACGATCTTGCTGTAATCGAGTTTTTCATACAGGCCCTCGTCGCAGCCGCGTGCAGCGTCTGGCGACTCCAGCTCCACCACGTCCCAGGTCACCTTCTTGGCCTCGACCATGGCCTTGACCTTGGCCTGCTCGCCGTTGTATTCCACGGCCACGATCTTGTTGCCCAGCTTTTCATAGGGCTCGTAGAACGCCTTTTTCTGCGCGTTGGCATTGGCGCCACCAAAGTTCACGACGGTCAGTTGCTGCTGCGCAAAGCTGGGAAGTGCCAGGCAGGCGGCCAGGGAGGCGCAGGCGATAAGGCTCTTTTTCATGGTGCAGTTTTTCCTTGGGGTTGTGGAGGAACAGGGGACGGGAAAAGGGTGTGGCTGTGCCGGTGGTCAGACCGCGTAAATGCGCGTGGAGACCGGGGGGAACTCCAGCAGCACGGCATCACCCGGCTGTGGATGGGGGTTGCTAGCGGACGAAGCCAGCGCCACCTTCACCGTGGCGGGCTCTTGGCCATGGCCCAGGTCGC
Organism: Acidovorax sp. FG60; assembly: GCF_057808995.1. Lineage (NCBI taxonomy): Bacteria > Pseudomonadati > Pseudomonadota > Betaproteobacteria > Burkholderiales > Comamonadaceae > Acidovorax > Acidovorax sp. FG60. Next base: position 55,224 of record NZ_JBMDJC010000026.1, on the reverse strand, counting down.
ACATCAGGCGCAGGTGGTCGCCGTAGTAGATGGCGCGCGCCACCGTGGCGGGAATGGCCGAGGTTTTGGGGTACTCGGAATGCGCATGCAGCACGATGCGTTCGGGCCGAACACAGGCGTGCACGGCAGAGCCCAGTGCGGCCTGGTTCACGTTCACTCCTGGCAACAGGTAGCCGCCTGGCAGCTGGATGGCGGTGTCGGCGCCCGCGCCTTGCAGGGTGCCCGAAAGCACCGTGTTGTCGCCCACAAAGCCGGCCACGAATCGGTTGGATGGAGCTTCGTACAGGGTTTCCACATCCGCGAGTTGCTGAATGACCCCTTCGTTGAACACCGCCACACGGTCGCTCATGGTCAGGGCCTCTCCCTGGTCATGGGTCACGTAGACAAAGGTCACGCCCAGCTGGCGGTGCAGTTCTTTCAGCTCGATCTGCATATGCTCGCGCAGCTGCTTGTCCAGCGCGCCCAGGGGCTCGTCCATCAGCACCAGCTGGGGGTTGAACACCAGGGCGCGGGCCAGCGCCACGCGCTGCTGCTGGCCGCCCGACAGGCGCGTGGGCAGGCGGTCGGCCATGCCGGTCAGGCGAACCATGTCCAGCGCCTTCTTCACACGCTCGGCCTGTTCGGCCTTGGGCACCTTGCGCACGGTGAGCGGGTAAGCCACGTTCTGACCCACGGTGAGGTGGGGGAACAGCGCGTAGTTCTGGAACACCATGCCAAAGTTGCGCTTGTGGGGCGGCGTGCCGGTGATCTGCTTGCCATCGAGCAGGATGTCGCCCGCAGTAGGGGACTCAAACCCCGCCAGCATCATCAGTGTGGTGGTCTTGCCCGAGCCCGAGGGCCCGAGGAGGCTCAGGAATTCACCGCGCTGGATGTCCAGGTCTAGCGAGCGCACCACCAGTTGTTCACCGTCGTACGTCTTTTGCACACCGCTGAAGCGGACCAGGGGCTCTGCTGATGGGTTCATGGTTGGGGGCACCTTGTAAGCAGAATGAAGGTCGGGTCGCATGTCAGCCCAGCGCGGCAAAGCTGTCGGCCAGGATGGCCAGGCCCTCTTCGAGCAGTTCGTTGGAGGCGGTCAGCGGCACCAGGATGCGGATCACGTTGCCATACGTGCCGCACGACAGCAGGATGAGCCCGCGCTTGGCGGCTTCGGCGACGACTTTCTTGGTCAGTGCTGCGTCGGGGCGGTGGACATCACCGTCTTCGAACAGCTCGATCGCCACCATGGCACCCAGGCCGCGCACATCGCCGATGGAGGGGACTTTGGCGGCCATTTCTTTCAGTGCCCTGACCAGCAGCGCACCCATGTCCTGGCTGCGGGCCAGCAGGTTTTCCTTTTCAAACGCTTCGATCACCGCCAGCGCTGCGGCACAGGCCACGGGGCTGCCCGCATAGGTGCCACCCAGGCCACCGGCTGCAGGGGCGTCGATGACGTCGGCGCGGCCCACCACGCCAGACAAGGGGAAGCCACCTGCCAGTGATTTGGCAGTGGTGATGAGGTCGGGTGCCACGGGCCATTGCTCGCATGCAAACCAGGTGCCGGTGCGGCCAGCGCCGGTCTGCACTTCGTCAGCGATCAGCAGGATGCCGTAGCGGTCTGCCAGGGCCTTGAGGCCGGTGACGAATTCGGGTGGCGCCACGTAGAAGCCGCCTTCGCCCTGCACGGGCTCAAGGATGAAGGCTGCCACACGCTCGGGCTCGATGTCGTTCTTGAAGATCAGCTCCACCGAATGCAGGGCCTGCTCCACGCTGACGCCATGCAGCGCGTTGGGGAACAGGGCGTGGTACATCTCGCCAGGGAAGGGGCCGAACCCGATCTTGTAAGGCGCGACCTTGCCGGTAAGGCCCAGCGTGAGGTTGGTGCGGCCGTGGTAGCCGCCCGTGAAGGCGATCACGCCGGGGCGTTTGGTGTAGACGCGGGCGATCTTGATGGCGTTTTCCACGGCCTCGGCGCCCGTGGTGAGCAGCAGGCTCTTCTTGGCAAACGCGCCGGGGGCCAGGGTGTTCAGGCGCTCGCACACTTCCACGTAGGGCTCGTACGCCACCACCTGGAAGCAGGTGTGGGTGTACAGCTCCAGCTGGGCTTTGACTGCAGAGATCACTCCGGCGTGCAGGTGGCCGGTGTTGAGCACGGCGATGCCACCGGCAAAGTCGATGAAGCGGCGGCCCTCCACATCCCACAGCTCGGCGTTAAGCGCCTTCTGTACGAAGAGTTCATGGGCCTGACCCACGCCCCGGGCCACAGCGGCATGGCGGCGGGTGAGGAGGGCGGCGTTGGTGAAGTGGCGGTCTTGCTGCATGGCGGTGGGCGGGTGGGTTGAACACGAAATGAAGGAATGGGCGAATTCTGGAATTCGCGCCACGGCCCGTCCATGTACACCGGCATGCTGTTTTGCGCGCACTGTGCAGGTCCTCGATCCTGTACAGGCAATCCCTGATTTGGTGTGCGCCAACACGGTGCACAATGCAGACCCTTTTGCGTAGCCGTAGCGCAATCCCCCACGCTGATCTGCAGGAAAACCGGGCACTCGGGGGATTGAAGGGTCTTGTATCGGTATGCCGCGGCAGGCCGCTTGCCATCTTCCAAAACGGTGCGTAAAAACGAGAAAAGGCCTCGCAGCGTGCTGCGAGGCCTCTGCCGCCCGAAACTTGAACGCTCTGCTACCGGGCGCACACCCCGGTCGTTGCAGCCGCCCCGGTCACCATGGTGTTGTTCGTGACCACACTGTTCGGTGCAATCACGCGCACCACCGTGCTGCCCGCGTGGGGTGTGGGGAAACATGCAATGTTGTTACGCACCACAGCGTTTCCATCGGGTACATCGCCATTCTGGAATTCGGTGTGGCCCACATTGATGGCTGTCTGAAACGTCGTCTGCGTATTGATGATGACGTTGCCCTCAATCACGATCCCGGGTGCCGACTGCACTGCCATGCCCGTGTTGCCGGCGTTGATGAGTTTGTTGTTGCGCACCACGAAGTTGCGGAACCATTCGGCCGAGTCATACCCCTGCGTGATCGACATCTCCCAGCAGCCATCCGTCGCAGCATCCTGCTCAATCCGGTTGCCCTCAATCAGTACGCCGTCCATCTGGCCGTGGAAGGTCATGTTGCCCCCTTGGCAGATGCTATTGACCACCGAGTTGCGGATGTAGCGGTTGTTGCGCAAGGTGACGTTGGTTCCACTCAGTCCATGGCTGCCCGACAGGTAGGTGCCGTGGTTGAAGCCGCTGCCGCTGAAGTTGTTGGCCTCGATCAGGTTGCCTTCGATCACGCTGTTGCGGAACTGGCCCAGGATGCCCATGCTTCCGTTGTGATGGATGTGGTTGTTGCGGATCAGCACGTTGTTCACACCGTGGGGAGCGCGTGCCTGCGAGTGGATGGCAATCTGGAAGCCGGATATCTCCACGTTCTCAATCACGATGTCGCGGACATTGCCACTCAGCCAGAAGCCCCAGGCCGAGTTGTTGGAGCCGTGGAGTCGCAAATTGCGGAACACGTAGCCGCCGTCGTTGGAGGTGTTGGCATAGCGCCCTCCCAGCTCAAAGGGCGCGATGGCATTGTTGTTGGTGTTGAGGAGGGGGGCGGGCCCTGCGCCATACGCATCGAAGGTGAGGGGCGCGTCTGCGCGGACGTTCATGTTCTCGAACGTGGTGACACCCACTACCCAGGCACCGCCGCGCGCAAAAAGCAGTGCTGTGCCCGCAGGCAGTGTGTTGACATTGATCCCCGTGAGGTTCTGCTTGGGTGCCGCCTGCGTGCCGGGGTTGGAATTGCTCCCTGGCACGCAACCGGTGGCGGCGCCCGCCTGGCAGTCCGAGAAGTAGTACGTTACGGAGCCACCGGGCGTCGGTGCTGGCGGAGGGGCCGGTGGAGCCGGCGGTGCCGGAGGCGTTGGCGGTGGGGCGGGCGGGGCGGGCGTTGGGACGGGGCTGCTGACGTAGCACGCCTTTTTCACCTGCCGCAGGGGGTCGCCAAAGGTGGCGTTGTTGCACATCACGTTGTTGGTGAATGCGCGCGCGGCAGTCCAGGTGGTGCCAGCTCCATAGACCACCTTGGCCGTACCGGTAAAGCTGCATTGCTGCCCCTCGACGGCACACAAGGTGTAGCCCGGTGGCGGTGCTGTCAGCACGGGATCGGGCGCAGGAGCTGGCGACGGTGCGCTGGCATAACAGGTCTTTTGCACACCCCACAGGGGGTCGCCAAAGGTGGCGTTGCTGCAACTGACACCGTTGGTGAAACTGCGGGGGCTGGTCCAGGTCGTGCCTGCTCCATAGACCACGTTGGCCGCGCCGCTGAAGCTGCATTTCTGTCCCTCGACGGCGCACGGCTTGTAGCCTGCCGGTGGGGTGTGGGTCGCCTGCGCCAGTGCAGGGCCTGTCGCTGTGCCCAGGCATAGACCCAAGGCAATGGCCCATGGCCTGGGTTGAAAAATCCGTGAAGAGTTGAGTTCAGATGTTCGTGTCAGCATGGGTGTCCCTCGGTGTGTTGGGTATTGGTTTTCAAACCCGATTTGCGGTCACCGACGCCAATCGAGTTGGGGGGCAAGCCTATCGCTGGGGCATGGGTGTGTGAGCATTGCGGCGGCGGAAAAGGGACAGGCGGTGGATGCAATCCGATAGCCGCTGCATCGGACAAAAGACTGAATACCGCCCATCGGTTGGACACTACCGTTCACAGTGTGCGGGCCTTTTCGAGCGCGGCGTCATCAACGTGCAAGACATCCAACAGCCCTGCAAATCGCTGGAGACCGCTGTCCCAGGGTAGGTGGGGCTGACGGACAATAGGGGCATCCCGGCCGGACCGGATGCGGGCTCAGCGGTGGTACCTCCAGGCACGCGTCGCTGTTGAGGGGAGCACACTGTGCAGGTGCCCCGTCCTGTACAAGCAATCCCTGAGTTCGCGGGTGTTGGCCCGGTGCACAATTTGGCCCCTTTCCCTGTTCTTTTGATGCTCACTCTCAGCCCGGATCTTCAGACACCGCTGGTCAGCCAGATCGTTGATGGCCTGCGGGGTCTCATCGCTGGCCAGGTGCTCAAACCTGGTGCCAAGCTCCCCTCCATCCGCGCCTTTGCGGCAGCCCACGGCGTGAGCGTGTTCACCGTGGTCGAGGCCTACGACCGCCTGGTGGCGCAGGGCTGGCTGGTGTCGCGCGCCAATGCAGGTTTTTTTGTGAAGCGACGGGGCGATGAGGGCGCTTCGCCCGGTACTGGTGCGCCCGAGCGGCCGGTGCCCCGTTTTGATGCGCGCTGGTACCTCAAACAAATTTTTGAAAACCGCAACCTGCCCATGAAACCGGGCTGCGGCTGGCTGCCCCACGACTGGCTGTTTGGCGATGCGGTCAAACGCAGCATGCGTCAGCTGTCGTCCGACGGGCCCGAGCTGGATGGCTATGGCCTGCCCCACGGCCACATGGCGCTGCGCATGGTGGTGGCCGAGTCGCTGGCCGAACACCATCTGGCGGTGGACGCCGACCAGGTGCTGCTGACCCAGGGCTCCAGCCAGGCACTGGACCTGGTGGCGCGCCGCATGGTCAAACCTGGTGACGTGGTGCTGGTGGACGACCCGGGTTACCCCAACCTGTTGTTCATGCTTCGCTTTGCAGGAGCCCAGGTGGTGGGTGTGCCGCGCACCGCCACCGGCTACGACCTGCCGGCGCTAGAGACCCTGCTGGCCGAGCACAAACCCACGGTGTTTTTCACCCAACCGCGCCTGCAAAGCCCGACCTGCTCGGTGGCATCGGTGGCGCACCTGCACCGGCTGCTGCAACTGGCCGAGCAGCACCACTTCATGCTCGTGGAGAACGACATCTATGCCGACATGGACCCCGGTGTGCGCCCCTCGCTGGCCAGCCTGGACCAGCTCAACCGTGTGATCTACCTGGGCAGTTTCTCCAAGACGATTTCGCCCAACCTGCGCACCGGATTTCTGGCGGCGCGGCGCGATCTGCTCGATGAGCTGGTGCAGCTCAAGATGATCTCGGGCCTGACCTCGTCAGAGATCACCGAGCGCATCACCTTTGGCGTGGTGACCGACGGGCGCTGGCGCAAGCACCTCAAGTCCCTGCGCGAGCGGCTGGCCGAGGCGCACCGCACGGTGGGGCGGCGCTTGCTGAACCTGGGGTTCGAGCTGTTTCACGAGCCCGAGGCGGGCATGTACCTGTGGGCGCGCCATCCTGATCTGCCCGACAGTGCCGAGCTGTCGAAGGAAGCCACGGGTGCGGGCATCATGCTCGGCCCCGGTCAGCTGTTTCTGGTGGAGCCGCGCCCCACGGGCTGGCTGCGGTTTAACGTGGCGTTCAGCCAGGACGAGCGTCTGTGGCGCTTTCTGGAGCAGCGCATTCTGCTGGGCCAGCAAGTGTCGGAATAGGCCTGCTGTTGCCGCTGCTGGGGTGAAAAATTTAGGCCATTTTGGTCGCTAGCGCTTATTGGTAAAGCGCAATAAGCTATAAAAATTAGAGCAATTTCCCTTTGGAACTGAGGCTGTCCATGCGGTTGCAGGCGCTGTGTGCATGGTGGCGCGTGCTACCGGTCAATGATGCGCCGCGCAAACCGCTCCAGATACTCCATCAACTGCTCCGCGCCGGCAATGGCCTGGGCTTCGTCGCCACTGGCAATGCCCTGCGCCAGTTGCATGTGCGCGCGGGCGCCTTCTGACACTTCGCCTTCGTGCTGGTAGGCGTACCAGAAGCGGCGGCACTGCACGATGAGCGGTTGCACGCATTTGACGGCCGAGTGGTTCTGGCTGGCCTGGTGGGTGACGAGGTCCAGTTCATGGTCGGCCAGCATGTAGTCGTCGAGGTGGCCGCGCGCTGCGGCTTGCACCATGTTTTCCGCACAACGCACGATGGCCTGGCGCTGCGGCGCCGTGGCGCGGCGTGCGGCGTTGGAGGCCAGCAGGCGCTCCAGCACGCGGCGGGTCTGGATCACGTCCAGGTGATCGGCCAGGTCGATGTGCGACACCAGCAGCCCGCGCCGGGGCTGCTGCACGATGAGCCCGATGGACACCATGCGCAGCAGCGCCTCGCGCACCGGCGTGCGGCCCAGGCCCGTGCTCTCGGCGATCTCGGCCTCCACCACGGGGCTGCCGGGCTGCAGCTGCAGCGTGGAGATCATGGTCTCGATGGCGTCGTAGGCCACGTCCGCCGCGCGCCGCTTGGGCGCGGGGTCTTGCTGGGGGGAGGGGCGGCGGAGTGTCATCGGGCGTGAAGGACGTTGCGGGAGGCCGCATCTTATGGGATGCGGCCCCGGTGACCCTTGCGGACTGTCAGAGGCTTGCGCCCGCCTTGCGCAGCTCGGCAATCTGCGGCGCCTTGGGCAGCCACAGCTTGTCGAACTCCTGGATGATGCCGTCGGGGTTGAAGGACGATGCCGTCTTGAAGGCGATGGACGTGCCCTTGAACTTCTCGATCAGCCCGGCCTCGGTGGTCACGATGTCGTTGATCTGCGCATCCAGCGACTGGGCCACCAGCTTGCGGATGATGTCCTTGTCCTTGGCGTCCAGCCCTTGCCAGATGCGGCCGGAGACCAGCGGCGCGAACGGCATGAACAGGGCGTTCATCTGCAGCAGGGTCTTGGCCACCTTGTCGAAGCGCTGGTTCCACGAGAACTCGATGTCCGCCTCCAGCCCGTCGACCTGGCCGTTGCTCATGGCATCAAACACTTGCGGCGTGGGGATGGGCGTGGGCGCGGCGCCCAGCATTTGGTAGAAGTCGCGGTACACCGGCGTGGGGTTGATGCGCAGCTTCATGCCCTTGATGTCGGTGGGCACGGCGATGTCCTTGGTGGAGAACACGGCGCGCATGCCGGTGATGCCCCAGCCCAGGCCGATGGTGCCGGTCTCGCGCGGCAGCACTTCGAGTAGTTTGGTGGCAGATGGGTGTTTGACGAGTTTGGCCACGGCAGGCGTGGAGCGCACCAGGTAGGGCGCATTGATGGCTGCAATGCTGGACACGCGCGAGCCGAGCTCGGCCGCCTGGATCCAGCCCATGTCGAGCGCGCCGGACTGCAGCTGCTGCATCATCGCGGCCTCGTTGCCCAGCTGGCCCGAGTGGAAGACCGTGACGCTCAGGCGGCCATCGGTTTCCTTCTTCAAGGCCTCGCCAAACTGCAGTGCGGCGCGGTTCCAGGAGTGGCCCGCAGGCGTGATCAGCCCCAGGCGAAACTCCTTGGCATCGGCTGCACGTACCAGCGCTGGAAAGCCCAGCCCCGTGACGGTGGCAGCGGCCACGGCGTGGCGCTGGATGAAATGGCGGCGGGTGACAGTGTGGGCGGGCGTGGTCGTCATGGTGAACTCCGTGTGAAAGAACCTTGGGAGGGGGACGGGGGATCTGTTGCTCGACGGGCTACTTGAGCAAACCGAGCGACAGGCTGGGGAACAGCGACAACATCACCAGCGCCACGCAGCTGATGATGAAAAACGGCAGCGTGACGATGAACATCTTTCCGGGCTTGGCCCCGGTGACGGCCGACGCGACAAAGAAGCTCAGGCCCACGGGCGGAGTCATCAGCCCCAGCACCAGGTTGACGACGATCACCACACCAAAGTGGCGCGGGTCAATGTGATAGACCTCGGTGGCAATCGGCAGCAGGATGGGCGCGGTCATGATGAGGCCGGGGATGCCGTCGATCACCGTGCCGATGACCAGCAGGATCACGTTGGTGAGCAGCAAAAAGGTGACCGGATCGTGTGCCACGGTCTGCACCCAGGCGGCCACCATCTGCGGCACCTTGCCGTAGATCAGCAGCCACGAGAACACGGCAGCTGCCGCCACCAGAAACAGCACGATGGCCGAGTAAATGGCTGAGCGCAGCAGGATGGCGGGCATCGCGTTGAAGCGGAACTCCTTGGTCACGTACCGACCCACCAGCGCCGATACCAGCGCACCCACGGCGGCAGATTCGGTCGGGTTGGCCAGGCCACTGAGGATGGAGCCCACGATGATGATGGGGATCAGCAGCGTGGGGCTGGCCTGCACCACGGTGCGCGCGCGCTGGGCCAGCGTGCGCTTTTCGCTGCGCGGGTAGTTGTAGACAAAGCCCATGAGCGCGATCACGACAAAGAACAGCACGGTGAGCAGCACGCCGGGCAGGATGCCTGCAATCAGCATGTCGCCCACGGCCACCTGGGCCAGCACGCTGTAGACCACAAACATCACCGAGGGCGGAATGATGGGCCCCAGCATGCCGCCATACACCGTGAGGCCGGCTGCAAAGGTCTTGTCGTAGCCCTGCTTTTCCATCTCGGGCACCATCACCTGCGACATGATGGCCACCTGCGCCGTGGCGGAGCCGATGATGGACGACACCAGCATGTTGGCCAGGATGTTCACGTAGGCCAGCCCGCCTTTGACCGAGCCAACAAAGGCCATGGCCAGGTCCACCAGCCGCCGCGTGATGCCGCCGCTGTTCATGATCTCGCCGATCAGGATGAACAGCGGAATCGCGATGAGCCCGTAGCTGTCCACTCCACCGAACATCTGCATGGGGAACGACTGGAACAGCACCGGGCTTCCGATGCTGACGATGTAGACCATGCCTGCCAGACACAGGCAGACCCCGATGGGCACACCCACCAGCAACGCGGCAAGGAAAAACAGGGTGGTGATCATGGTGGGGTCCTGGTGTAGAGGTCAGTCAGTTCACGGCGTCGGCGCTGACCACGTCGAAACCTGAGTGCGTCACACGCTCTGCGACACCCATGTCTTCGAGCAGGTTGGCCAGTGCATGCAAACTGAAGGTGGCGGAGAAGATCGGCAGGATCAGCTGCAGCACCCAGGTGGGCCAGTTCAGCGTCTGGGTGCGCTCGGTATAGATGAAGTTGAAGCTCTCGGCCGCAAACTCCTTGGCGTCAAAGCCGTAGCGCGCAATGCCGATGGGGTCCATCCACATCCAGCACATCACCAGCATGGCCAGGCCAAACAGCAGCACGCCGCAGGTGGCTACCACCTTGAACGCCTGGGCACCCCGCGCGCCGAGGTGGTCGGTCAGCATGGTCACGGCAAAGTCCATGCGCAGCCGCGTCATGACCGAGGCGCCCACAAAGGTCAGCCAGACCACCGTGTAGACCGCCGCCTCGTCCACCCAGTAGATCGGCATGCCGGTGTAGCGCGTGACCACGTTGAGCAGGATCAGCAGCACCAGCAACGTCATGAGGGCGGTGAGCAGGTGCCGCTCCATGCGCAGAACCTGCGTGGACAGCGCCAGCACCCAGCGGACGGGAGCGCGCGGCGCCGGAGATTGCGGGGCGGGTGGACTGTTGGGTGTGGGCATGATGGGGTTCCTGGGGAGGAGGGTGCGGCGATGAAAGAAAAAGCCTTGTACTTTTTAATATCTAACAAATATATTTAAAAGCAAGATGGATGCCTGCTGGGTGCGGGTAAGCCCTGAAAGGAAGGACCGGGGAAAACGGCTGCGCGCCTGTCAGCCCGAGGGAGCTGCGGGCTCGCGCTGAGCGCTGGTGGTGGGCGCGGGCGTGCAGGCTGCCAGCGTGCCAATGCGTGTGGGCGCCAGCAGATGCCGTGGGGGCGCAGGCGTCCAGCCAAAAAGGTGCTGGGTGGCCGCGCCGCAAATGCGGCCCTGGCAGGCGCCCATGCCACAGCGGGTGTGGAGCTTGGCGTCGATCCAGCCGTCGCAATCGGCCAGTGCAGCGTAGGGCACGTCTTCGCAGCGGCACACCAGGGTGCCGGGTTGCGCCAGGGTTTTGAGTGCTTTGTTCAGTGGAAAAGAAGCGTGCAGCGCCTGCGCAAAGCCCTCCCAGCGTGCCAGTTGCGGGCGCAGCGCCTGGGCCTGTTGCACCTGTCCCGCTGCCACATGTCCTGCCATGGCGCCCTGAACCAGTGCACGTTCGCTGCCGCCAAAGCCGGTGGCTTCACCCGCGGCGAACACACCGGGCACGCTGGTGCGCATCTGTGCATCGACAGCCAGGCCCTGGCCACCGCTGAGCGGTCCGCCCAGGGTGCAGCCCAGCATCTGCCCCAGGTGGGTGTTGGGCACCAGCCCGAACCCGCAGGCCACGCGGTCGCAGGCCATGGTTTCTTCGGCGTGTTGGCCTTTGCGCAGCCTCACTGCTTGCACCTGCGTGGTGCCTTGGACTTCCAGCATATGGCTGCTGGCGCGCAACTGCGGGTGAAGCAGCGTGAGGGCTTGCAGCGCCTTGGCAGGCCAGCGCGGCAGTTGCGCTGCAAAGCCAGCGAGCGCGCTCCACGGCGCCTGCTCGGCCACGCGCACCACGGTGGCACCCGCTTTGTTGGCGGTGGCGGCAGCGGCCAGCAGCAGAGGGCCTGTGCCTGCAATGACGATGCGCTGGCCGCGCACGTCGAGCCCTGCCTTGATGAGGGCCTGCAAGGCGCCTGCACCCGTCACACCGGGCAACGTCCAGCCCGGGAAGGGCAGCAACAGCTCGCGGGCTCCGGTGCACAGCACGATGCGGTGGCTGTGCTGCGTCCAGCCCCGGTCTGCGTCTTCCAGCAGCAGGGCCGGGGCCTTGTCGCCGGGTTGGGAATCACCCAGGCCCACCACGCGGGTGCCAGGCAGCAGGCGGATGTTGGTGTGCCGGGCCAGCGCCGCGCGGTGCTGTTGCGCCAGGGCGGGCAAGACCACCTGGGGGCCATCGCGCCAGATTTGCCCACCGGGCTGCGGGTTGTCGTCCACGATGGTGATCGCTGCCCCGCTGGGCGCGGCAGCGAGGGCAGCCGCTAAACCTGCGGGGCCCGCGCCGATGATGAGGATGTCGCAGCGCTCGTGCGCCGAGTGTTGCTCGGTCATGGGTGGGGTCACGGGCTGGTTCATGGTGTGGCGCTCCCGGGTGCTGTGCCGACATCGGTGTGAATCGACATGCCCTCGGTGCAGACCGTCTGGCACGCCAGGCGGGTGCGGCCGTGGATGCGGACCCTGCATTCGTGGCACACACCCATGCCACACAGCGGCGCCCGTGGCTCGCCAGTGATGGAAGTGCGCGTGGTGCCTGGAGTTTGCTGCGCCAGCGCGGCGGCGACGCTGGTCCCTGCGGGCACCTGCAGTGGTGTGCCATTCACCACGATGTGCACCAGGGCGGGTGTTCTGGATGCGGTCATGGTGTGCTCAGGCCTGCAAAGCGTGCAGGGGCATAGGGCGTGGGGTCGATCGCCGGGGTGCCCCCTGCGATCTGGGCCGCCAGCAACTGCGCGGTGGCCGGGGCGGTGGTCACCCCCAGTCCTTCATGTCCCACGGCCAGCCACAGGTGCGGGTGTTCGGGGTGCGCGCCAATCAGCGGCAGGCTGTCAGGCGTGGCGGCGCGAAAGCCGGTCCAGGTGCGGATGGCGTTGAGGTCGGCCAGGCCTGGCAGGTAGTCGAGTGCCCGTTGCAGCATGCGCGCCATCACGGCGTTGTTGACGGCGAGGTCGGTGGTGTCGAACTCGCGCGACGAGCCGATCAGCAACTGCCCCGTGGGCCGGGGCTGCACGTTGAAGGCCACGGAGGTACCGTCGCTGTGGTGCGCGCTGGTGATGTAGCCCAGCTCCACCAGCTGGTGGTGCACGGTGCCTGGGTAGCGGTCGGTGATGACGAGGTGGCCCTTCTTGGGCCGCAACGGCAGGCCGGGGCACAGCTGCGGGGCCTGGATGCCGCCGGCCAGCACGATGGCGCCGGCGCTGCGCTGGCTTCCGTCGCGCAGGGTGACGGTGTGGCCCTCGATCTTCAGGGCTTCAGCTTGCTCCAACACAAGGTGTCCGTGGGCTGCGGCCCGGTCCAGCAGCCACTGGGCTGCGCGCGGGGCGTAGACCACGCTATCCCCCTGCACCTTGAGCGCACCCGTCAGACCGGGGCGCAGTGCGGGTTCTGCGCGGGACAGGGCGGCCGCGTCGAGCATGTCGCAGGCGATTCCGTGTGCTTGCAGGGTGCTGCGTTTGTCATGGGCCGCCTGCAGCTCTGCATCGTTGGCGGCCAGCCAGAGCGTGCCGCAGGGCGTGAACGCACAGCCCGCATCCATGTGGGGTGCCCAGGTGTGCCAGAGGTCCAGCGATGTCTGGCTCAGCGCCAGCTCGGCAGGGTTGTCATCCATCACTACCAGATGGCCCATGCCCGCCGCCGTGGCACCGCCGAGGCGCGCATCGATGACACGTACCGACAGCCCGGCCGACACCAGCGCATGGGCGCAGGCGGCGCCCACGATGCCAGCGCCAATCACAAGGACATCGGTGTGTTGCATGGGGCGCGGGTGCAGCAGCAGGGTCGGGTTAAAGCCGGATGCCCCAGCCAAAGGGGTCCTTGTCTTCAATCAGCAAAGTAGCGTCGGCGCTCATGTGCGCGCGGCCCCGCAAGGTGGGGATGACCTTGCCATCGTCCTGCAGCGTGTAGCTGGCCTCGAACTGGCTGCCGATGATGCTGGCCTGGCGCCAGAGTGCGCCCGATGCCAGCTTGCCGTCAGCCGCCAGGCAGGCCACCTTGGCGCTGGTGCCCGTGCCACAGGGCGAGCGGTCATAGGCCTTGCCGGGACAGAGCACATAGTTACGGCTGTCGGCCTGGTCGTCGTCGGCAAACAGCTCGATGTGGTCAATCTCGCCGCCGTCGTCGCCCCGAATGCCCTGGTCTTTGAGGGCTTGCTGCACGGCGCAGCTGTAGGCCATCAACGTCTCCAGGTTGTCACTGGCTACACGCTGGCCGTGGTCGGAGATCAGGAAGAACCAGTTGCCGCCCCAGGCCACATCGCCCACCACGCGGCCATAGCCGGGCACGTCCACCGCCAGCTCATGGTGCAGGCGGTAGGCCGGCACGTTGCGCACGCTGACAGAGCCATCGGTGTGCAGGGTGGTGGTGACGGTGCCCACCGGGGTTTCGATGCGGTGCTCGCCAGGGGTGATGCGGCCCAGGTAGGCGAGCGATGCGATCAGCCCGATGGTGCCATGGCCACACATGCCCAGATAGCCGCTGTTGTTGAAGAAGATCACGCCCGCTGCGTTGGCCGGGTCTTGCGGCGCGCAGAGCAGCGCCCCCACCACCACATCGCTGCCACGCGGTTCCAGCACGGTGGCGGCCCGCCAGGCATCGTGGCGCTCGGCCAGCAGCGCACGCCGTTCGGCCATGGTGCCAGTGCCCAGGTCCGGAAAACCGTCGATGACAAGCCGGGTCGGCTCGCCGCCCGTGTGGGAGTCGATCACGTGGATGCGTTGCATGGCGCTGTGGTGGTGGTGGAGTAGGGCGCTCAGTGTCTCAGGCTACAGATTGGTATTTTGTGGGGCGTGTGGCCAGGGCCTTGCGCACCACGCTCTCCACAAACGCACGTTCTTCGCCCACCAGGGGCAGGCGGGGGCGGCGCATGTGTTCGGTGCCCACACCCACCAGTGCGTCGATGAGCTTGAGGTTCTGCACGAGCTTGTTGGACACATCCAGGTGCAGCATAGGCGTCATCCACTGGTAGAGCGGCAGCGCCTCGGCAAATTTGCCCGCTTTCATCAGGTCGTACAGCGCCACGGTTTCGCGCGGGAAGGCGCAGCCCACGCCGGCCAGCAGGCCGTCGCAGCCCAGGGCCAGGCCCTCGTAGGCCAGGTCGTCCACGCCCAGGAAGAGCTGGTAGCGGTCGCCCACGGTGTTGCGCAGGTCGGTGATGCGGCGGATGTCGCCGGTGCTTTCCTTGATGGCGGCGATCCACTCGCAGTCGGCCAGCTCCACCATGTGCTCGGGTTTCAGGTCCACGCGGTAGGCCACAGGGTTGTTGTAGACCATCAGGGGGCGCTGGGCGGCGCCCGCCATGGCGCGCACATTGGCCATGGCCTCGCGGGCGTCGGCCACGTAGATCACCGAGGGCATGACCATGTAGCCGGCCACACCGAGCTTGTTGCCGCCGTCGATGTAGCGCAGGGCCTCGCGGGTGCTGGTTTCGGACACGTTGGCGAGTACGGGCACGCGGCCGTCAGCGGCTTCGAGGGCGATCTTGGCGACCTGAAGCTTTTCCTCCAGCGTGAGGGTGCTGGCTTCGCCGAGAGAGCCGCAGGTGACCAGCCCGTGGATGCCGTTGCGGATCTGGAAGTCAATGTGGCGGGCTGTGCCTTCGGCGTCGATGGACTCGTCGGCGTGGAACTTGGTGGTGATGGCGGGGAAGATGCCTTGCCAGCGGGGTTGTGGGTTCACGAGGGGCTCCTTGGATCAGTGGATGGGTTGCAGTTATTAATATATTAACAAGATATTTAAAGCGCGCAAGCGGATTTTTCCGCATCCGTTGGCGCATGGAGTGGAGGCGTCTATCCCCGCCCTGTCGCCCTTCCGCCACGGACCGCCAGACTGCAAACCTATAATGAAAGGTTGGTCCCCATAGGGGCAGCGACAGGCAGCGCGCAGGCGTGGGTCCTGCGGCCTGCCTGCTGCGTGCAACCACTCCACAACACCATGAGCACTCCCACTTTTTCTGTCGCTGACATCCGCAAGTCCTTCCTGGACTTCTTCGTCTCCAAGGGCCACACCGTGGTGCCGTCGAGCCCTCTGGTGCCTGGCAACGACCCCACGCTGATGTTCACCAACTCGGGCATGGTGCAGTTCAAGGACGTGTTCCTGGGCACCGACAAGCGCTCGTACAACCGGGCGGTGTCGGTTCAGGCCTGCCTGCGTGCGGGTGGCAAGCACAACGACCTGGAAAACGTGGGCTATACCGCGCGCCACCACACCTTCTTTGAGATGCTGGGCAACTGGTCGTTTGGCGACTACTTCAAGCGCGAATCGCTCAAGTGGGCCTGGGAGCTGCTGACCGAGGTCTACAAGTTGCCGCCAGAGCGCCTGCTGGCCACGGTCTACCAGGAAGACGACGAGGCCTACGACATCTGGACCAAGGAAATCGGCTTGCCACCCGAGCGCGTGATCCGCATCGGCGACAACAAGGGCGGCCGCTACAAGTCCGACAACTTCTGGATGATGGCCGACACCGGCCCTTGCGGCCCCTGCAGCGAAATCTTCTACGACCATGGCCCGCACATTGCGGGTGGCCCTCCCGGCAGCCCCGATGAAGACGGCGACCGCTTCATCGAGATCTGGAACAACGTGTTCATGCAGTTCAACATGGACGAGACGGGCGCCGTGACCCCGCTGCCCGCGCCCTGCGTGGACACCGGCATGGGCCTGGAGCGCCTGGCCGCCATCCTGCAGCATGTGCACAGCAACTACGAGATCGACCTGTTCGATGCGCTGATCAAGGCCGCTGGACGTGAGACCGGTGTGGCCGACCTCAACAACAAGAGCCTGCGTGTGATCGCCGACCACATCCGCGCCACCGCGTTTTTGGTGAGCGATGGCGTGATCCCCAGCAACGAAGGCCGTGGCTACGTGCAGCGCCGCATCGTGCGCCGCGCCATCCGCCACGGCTACAAGCTGGGCAAGAAGACGCCGTTCTTCCACAAGCTGGTGGCCGACCTGGTGCGCCTGATGGGCGATGCCTACCCATCCCTGCGCGAGCAGGAACAGCGCATCACCGAGGTGCTCAAGGTGGAAGAAGAGCGCTTCTTCGAGACGCTGGCCAACGGCATGGAAATCCTGGACGCTACCCTGGACGGCGGTGCCAAGGTGCTGCCCGGCGACGTGGCGTTCAAGCTGCACGACACCTACGGCTTCCCGCTCGACCTGACCAATGACGTCTGCCGCGAGCGCGACGTGGAAGTGGACGAGGCCGGCTTCAAGACCGCCATGGAAAAGCAGAAGGCCCAGGCCCGCGCGGCCGGCAAGTTCAAGATGGACAAGGCGCTGGAGTACACCGGTGCCGCCAACCAGTTCACCGGCTACGAGCACCTGGCAGAGACTGCAAAAATCGTAGCAATCTATGTAGATGGAACAAGCGCTGCGGCCCTGAAAGCCGGCCAAAACGGTGTGGTGGTGCTGGACACCACCCCGTTCTATGCCGAAAGCGGCGGTCAGGTGGGTGACGAAGGTGTCATCACCAGCGGCTCGGCACGCTTTGCGGTGGGTGACACGCTCAAGATCAAGGCCGATGTGTTTGGCCACCACGGCACGCTCGAAGAGGGCACGCTGAACGTGGGCGACACCGTGCAGGCCCAGGTCAACACCGCCGTGCGCGCTGCCACCATGCGCAACCACTCGGTCACGCACATCATGCACAAGGCCCTGCGCGAAGTGCTGGGCAGCCATGTGCAGCAAAAGGGTAGCTTGGTCAATGCCGACCGCACGCGTTTTGACTTCACGCACAACGGAGCCGTGACGGCGGCCGAGATCCGCGAGATTGAGCGCCGCGTGAACGAAGAAATCCTGGCCAACCAGCCCACGCAAGCGCGCGTGATGGACATCGAGTCGGCCCAGAAGACCGGCGCCATGATGCTGTTTGGCGAGAAGTACGGCGAAACCGTGCGCGTGCTGGACATCGGCACCAGCCGTGAACTGTGCGGCGGCACGCACGTGCAGCGCACGGGCGACATCGGCCTGTTCAAGGTGGTGGGCGAGGGCGGGGTGGCTGCTGGCATCCGCCGCATTGAGGCCGTGACCGGCGCCAACGCACTGGCGTACTTGCAGAACCTGGAAGACACCGTGAACCAGGCCGCCAGCACCCTCAAGGCGCCGGTGGCCGAGCTCAACGGCCGCATCAGCCAGGCGCTGGACAACGCCCGCGCGCTCGAAAAGGAAGTGGCTGCCTTGAAGGGTAAGCTGGCCTCCAGCCAGGGCGACGAGTTGGTGAATCAGGCCGTGGATGTGAAGGGCCTCAAGGTTCTGGCTGCCGCGCTGCCGGGTGCCGACGCCAAGACCCTGCGCGACACCATGGACAAGCTCAAGGACAAGCTCAAGACCGCTGCCATCGTGCTGGCCGCCGTGGATGGCGACAAGGTGCAGATCGCTGCAGGCGTGACGGCCGACAGCGTGGGCAAGGTCAAGGCCGGCGAGCTGGTCAACTTTGTGGCCCAGCAAGTGGGTGGCAAAGGCGGCGGCAAGCCCGACATGGCCATGGCCGGCGGCACCGATGCCTCCAAGCTGCCAGCGGCGCTGGCTTCGGTGACAGGCTGGGTCGCGCAGCAACTGGGCTGATGTACCGGTCGCCATAGCGGCACCAGCCGCTGTGGTGTGGCAGCCATTTCTGCCAAAAATAGGGTGACGGAAAACC
This sequence comes from Acidovorax sp. FG60, assembly GCF_057808995.1. Taxonomy (NCBI): domain Bacteria; kingdom Pseudomonadati; phylum Pseudomonadota; class Betaproteobacteria; order Burkholderiales; family Comamonadaceae; genus Acidovorax; species Acidovorax sp. FG60. Next base: position 37,162 of record NZ_JBMDJC010000026.1, on the reverse strand, counting down.
GGCTTTCCCCCTACATTCAAGCGCATGGACCCCCTGCGCGAAAGTCCGCAAGAGCCGGTGCCCGCCCACGGCACCCGTTCCGGTTCGCCTGATTCGGGAGGGGCCGAACTGCCCTGGTGGCGGCGCATCACCGTTCCGTTCGAGGTGGTGATTGCCTCGGTGGTGGTATCTGCCATGCTGCTGCTCACGGTGCTCTTGGTCTACCAGGTAGGCACCAGCGCGCGGCAGGCCATCATCGCGGCGTCGGACGACAGTGCGCAGCACATCAGCCTGTTGATCAGCGAGCGGGTGCACCATATCGTCGACCCGGCAGATGCCACGCTGCGGCTGCTGGCGTTTGATCCCATTGCTTCGGCCACCACCCTCCAGGCGCGGCTGCGCCGCCTGCCGGTGTTTGTGCGTCTGCTGGAGCAGAACGCTTTGCTGTCGGCGGTCTTCATCGGGTATTCCGACGGGCAGTTTTTGCTCATGCGTCCGCTGCGCAACGCTGCGCTGCGGGCACGGCTTCAGGCGCCTGCGGAGGCTGCATTCCTGGTGCAGTCGATGGCGCGGGAGCGCAGCGCGGCGGGTCTGATGGGCCTGGTGGGTCGCTGGAACTATTACGACGCACAGCTGCGTCTCATCGATTCCTCCGTGCGCCCCGGCTACCGCTATGACCCCCGGTCCCGCCCATGGTATGCCGAGGCGGCTGAAAAGAACACGCAGGTCCTCACTGCCCCCTATGTGTTTTTCACCACGCAGGAGGTCGGCGTTACGCTGAGCCAGCCCAGCGAAGACGGCCGTGCTGTGATCGGTCTGGATGTCGCGCTCACCGACCTGGGCCGCGAGATCGGAGAGCTGCGGCTGATGCCGCGCACCGAGATCGCTGTGGTGGACCAGGACCAGCGCGTGCTGGCCTACCCGGACATGTCCCGCGTGCTGGTGCGTGAGGACGGCGACCAGCCCAGCCTCAAGCTGCGCACACTCGACGGCCTGGGGGTGCCCAGCCTTCAGGCCCTGCACAGTTTGGACATGAAAGAGGGGCCTTCGCGCCGCTTTGTGGCAGGTGGCGAGGAGTGGCTGGCCAAGGTCATGTCACTCAAGTCGCAGCGCTGGGAGGGGCTGCACATCCTGATGGCCATTCCCACCCGGGAGCTGCTGGCGGATGTGAACGAAAACCTGCAGCGCCAGGTTTGGCTGTCCCTGGGGCTCATCGCGCTGATGCTGCCTTTTGGGTGGCTGGCCGGGAGGCGTGTGGGGCGCAGCCTGTCGGGGCTGGCCACGCAGGCGCAGGCCTTGGCACGGTTTGATTTCCGGCGGCCGACACAACACCACATGTCGCGCGTGCGCGAGGTGCGCGCACTGGGTCAGGTGATGGACCGCATGTCCGACACCATCCAGGAGTTCCTGCACATCACGCACCACATCAGCGCCGAGTCGCGCCTGGACCTCATGCTGTCGAGCGTGCTCTACGAGCTGGTGCGCGCCACCAGCTGCACCGGCGGTGCGGTGTACCTGGTAGAGGCTCAGCGCGCGGGCCTGCTGCGCACGGCAAGGTATTGCGAAGATCCTGAGCACCAGTCGCTCTACCCGGAGCACCTGCCCATGGTGTTTTTCATCAACCCTGCCGAGCCGCAGGACGGCGACCAGCACCCTGATGACGACCAGGCCACGCCCCAGCGCGTGCTCCGCGTGCAGCTACGCACGCGCGACGGCCAACCGCTGGGCCTGCTGGTGCTGCGCTACCGTGCGGACCAGCAGCAGGACGATGTCCACTTCCGGGCGTTTGTCGAGAAACTCTCGGGCACGTTGTCGGTCGCCATCGAGACGCGCAGTTTGATCGAAGGGCAAAAGAAGCTGTTCGATGCCGTCATCCGCCTGCTGGCGGACGCGATCGACGCCAAGAGCCCTTACACCGGCGGCCACTGCGAGCGGGTGCCCCAGTTGGCGGAATCCCTGATGCAGCGCCTGTGCGAGGCCGAGGAAGGTCCATTTGCCCACGTCGCCATGACGGATGCCGAGCGCTACGAATTCCGCCTGGGCGCGTGGCTGCACGACTGTGGCAAGGTCACCAGCCCCGAGCACATCATCGACAAGGCGACCAAGCTGGAGGCGCTTTACAACCGCATCCATGAGGTGCGCATGCGCTTTGAGGTGCTGTGGCGCGACGCGGAACTGGACTACTGGAAGCAGCACGTGTCCGGCGTGGACCCGGTGCGGCTGCAGCGCGAGCTTTTGCAGCGGCGTGACCGCCTGCAGGAAGAGTTTGCCTTTGTGGCCCGCAGCAATGTGGGCGGCGAGTTCATGGCCGATGCCGACATCAAGCGGCTGGCCACCATCGGGCGCCAGGTGTGGCAGCGGCATTTTGATGACCGGCTGGGCTTGTCAGCAGCCGAATTGGGGCGGCTGGCGAATGTGCCGACGCGCCCCTTGCCCGCCAATGAGCCCCTGCTGGCAGATCGGCCTGAACACATCGTGCCCTGGGGTGCCCGCAAACCGCCGGTGGAGGTTGGCAACCCGGCCAACCTGTGGAGCTTTGACATGGTGCTGCCACCGCAACAAGCCCACCTCGGCGAGCTGCACAATCTGTCGATCCAGCGCGGCACGCTCACTGCAGAAGACCGTTTCAAGATCAACGATCACATCGTGCAGACCATCGTCATGCTCAGCGGCCTGCCGTTCCCGCCGCATCTGGCGCGCGTACCGTCGATTGCGGGCTCGCACCATGAAAAACTGGACGGTACGGGCTACCCCCGGCGCCTGAAGGCTTCAGAGCTGACGCTGGCAGACAGGGTGATGACACTGGCCGATATCTTCGAGGCCTTGACGGCGGCAGACCGGCCCTACAAGCCGCCCAAGACTTTGTCGGAATCGCTCAGGATCATGGGCCACATGGTGCGCGAACGCCATATCGATGCCGAGGTGTTCCGCTTCTTCCTGCGCAGCGGGGTCTGGCGTGAGTATGCGGAGCAGTTCTTGCCTGCTGCGCAGCGGGACGCAGTGGATGTGGAGGCGATCCTGGAGTCATTGAGCCAATGAGCCAATGCGCTGAAGGCGGGCATTGGTGCCCTTTCGCTCCGCCTGGGTAGCTTCAGAACAGCTCGACGTCGTCGTTGGCCACCTTGGCGGCCAGCTGGCCGCTGGCCACCAGGTCGTCATAAAAGCAGACCTGGTTGCGTCCGTGCTCTTTGGCGTAATACAGCGCCTGGTCGGCCTGCCCCAGTATCTCCACGGGCGAACCCTGCATGGTGCTCACAAAACCCAGGCTCACCGTGACCTGGCCCACCTGCGGGAAGTTGTATTCCTGCACCGCAAGCCGGAAGCGGTTGAACACCTTGTGGGCGGTGCTCAGCGTGGTGGAGCGCAGCAGCACCACGAATTCTTCGCCGCCAAAGCGGAAGATGCGGTCGTGGCTGCGAAACGAGCTGCGCAGGATGTTGGCAATCAGGATCAGCACTTCGTCGCCATACAGGTGGCCAAAGCGGTCGTTGACCTGCTTGAAGTGATCGATATCCACCACCGCCAGCCATTGCTGCACGGGCTCGCCGGGCTGTGAGCCTTCTTCGGGGGGAAGAGATTCGGTAACAGTGCCCGGGCGGCCACTGGAAAGGCCATTGAGCGCATGGCGCGAGAACTGCTCATCGAAGGTCTTGCGGTTGAACAGGCCGGTGAGGGCGTCGCGTTCGCTGTAGTCCAGCAGGCTCTGGTAGTTCTGGTAGACCTGGAACACGCCCTTGAGCACTTCCAGCTTGTGCGCCGAGAACGCGCGCGACTGCGTGATCTCCAGACAGGTGGTGACCTTGTCATGCATCCACACCGGCAGCCAGAGCACATGGCGCCCCCTGCGGGGCGATGCGAGGGCGCTGTCCCCCTGGCTGGCTACGCAATCGCGAAGTGCGGGGTATTTTTCCAGCGTTTCGCGGCGAGGGTCTGCGGCGGCTTCGGAATCGGTCGAGACGAGCTGTCCGTCCTCAACCCAGGAACGGGGGCGTACATGGGCCACGCCGTCAACGGTGAAAAGCTCCAGCGCGCGCACTTCAACGATGCCACTGAGCGTTTGCAGCGTGGACAGCACCGACACCTCCAACCGCAAGTGGTCGCGGTGGCCAGTCATTTCCACCAGGTTCTGGAGAATGGGCTTCATTGGGATGTACGGTGGAGCACTAGGCACAGCTTGTCAATGTCGTCGCACGAACACAACATCCCACACGCCATGCCCCAGCCGCAGGCCCCGGTTCTCGAACTTGGTCAGGGGCCGGTAGTCGGGCTGCGGGGCAAAGTCCGTGGCGGTGTTCTGCAACAGGGGTTCGGCGCCCAGCACCTGCAGCATCTGCTCGGCATAGGGCTGCCAGTCGGTCGCGCAGTGCAGGTAGCCACCGGGCTTGAGGCGGGCCGCCAGCTTGGCCACCAGCGGGCCCTGAATCAGGCGGCGCTTGTTGTGTTTGGTCTTGTGCCAGGGGTCGGGAAAGAAGATGTGCACACCGTCCAGGCTGCCCTCGGGCAGCATGTGGTCGATGACCTCCACGGCGTCGTGCTGCAGGATGCGGATGTTGGTCAGCTCCTGTTCGCCAATGCGCTTGAGCAGTGCGCCCACCCCCGGCTCGTGCACCTCGCAGCACAGGAAGTTGTCATCGGGGCGCACGCGGGCGATGTGGGCCGTGGCCTCGCCCATGCCAAAGCCAATTTCGAGAATCAGCGGTGCCGTGCGGCCAAAGGCCGAAGCGGCGTCGAGCGGCGCCGGGGCATACGGCAGGACAAAGCGGGGGCCGAAGTCTTCAAAGGCCTTGGCCTGGCCCGTGGTGGTGCGGCCAGCACGGCGCACAAAGCTTTTGATGGTCTTGGGGTGGGTCACGCCAGCGGGAACCCCGCCAGATGTCGTCGCGGGGGCTGCAGCGGGCGCAGCGTTGGGGGCGGAAGCGGTAGGGGTCAGTTCGGTCACGGTGCGCCATTGTAGTTTCGTCGCCACGCGGCGACCCACAGGGTCAGTGCGTCAGAGATGCCAGGGCTGTGCGGGGCAGGCAGCGGTGGCAGGCCCAGCACCCGCGCGGCATCGTCAAGAGCCTGAAACGGGTGGGACAGGTCCAGCGCGCGGGCGCCGTTCTGCTTGGAGAGTTTTTCGCCGTTGTCGCCACACACCAGCGGGGTGTGCAGGTAGCGGGGCGTGGGCACGCCCAGGGCCTGCTGCAGCAGGATCTGGCGCGGGGTGTTGTCGGCCAGGTCTTCGCCGCGCACCACATCGGTGACGCCCTGGTCGGCGTCGTCCACCACCACGGCGAGCTGGTAGGCCCAGAGCCCGTCGGCCCGGCGCAGGATGAAATCACCCACCGCTTGTTCCACGTCCTGCTGCTGCAGACCCAGGCGGCGGTCCTCCCACTGCAGGAGATGATTTGCTATGATTTTTGCATCTACTGGCGCTTTGCCGTCAAGCGCCAGGGCCTGTTTTTGCTTGAAATCTGTGACATTGAACCGCCATGCGCGCCCGGCGCGGCCCTGCAGCCCGTGGCGGCAGGTGCCTGGGTAAGGCAGCGCGGCATGGCGCTCACGCGTGTGGCCCTGGGCGGCATGGGCGTCTTCGATGTCCTTGCGCGAGCAGGCGCAGGGGTAGGCGTGGCCTTGGGCTACCAATTGGTCCAACGCCCGCTGGTAGAGCGGGCTGCGGGTGGACTGCCATTGGGGGGGAGCGTCGGGCACCATGCCGCAGCTGGCCAGCTGTTGCAGGATGAGCCGATCCGCCCCCGGCACGCAGCGGGGTGTGTCCACATCTTCAATGCGAACAAGCCACTGGCCCCGGTGCGCCCGCGCGTCCAGCCAGCTGGCGAGGGCCGCTACCAGGGAGCCCGCATGCAACGGCCCCGTGGGCGAAGGGGCAAACCGGCCCACGTAGCGCCGTGCAGCGCCCACCTCGGCCGTCATGCCACGGCAAGTGCCAGTTCCAGTCCCGACACGAAGGCGTCTTCAACCCGGTGCCCCAGGCACCAGTCACCGCATGCACCCAGGCCCATGGATTTGTCCCACAGGTGGCTCTTGCCCAGCGGGTGGGTGGTCTGGGCATAGCGCCAGCGGCGTGTGTCCGCATGGGCGGGGGCGGCACGAATGCCCGTGACTTCGGCAAAGGCCTTGATGAGCTTGGCCTGCACGCGGGCTTCGTCGTCTTCGAGGTGTTCGGCAGACCAGGCGGGGCTGGCCTGCACCGTCCAGCGTTCGACCACATTGCGGCCGGGCTTGGACGACTCGCGCGCCAGCCAGGCGATGCGGTGGTGTGTGCTGCGTGCCGCATTCCACTGCGGGCCCAGCGTGGTCAGGCCGGGGCGCACGGCCTGCGGGTAGGCGAGCATCAGTGTCCAGCAGGGGGCAATGGCCACCTTGGACAGGGCGTCGGTCAGCGGGGTGTCCACCGCCGAGCTGGCCAGCAGGGCCTGGGCGGGCACCGAAGGCTGGGCCAGCAGCACAGCGTCGAAACCGGCATAGACGTGCTGGCTGCCCGCAGGCCCTTCGGTGCGCAGTTGCCAGCCAGGGGCGTTCAACGAATCGGGCTCAATGGAGGTGACGCGGGTGTGGGTGATGAGCTGGCCGGCCTTGAGCAGCGGCTCGGCCCAGGCGCCCACCAGGGACTGCATGCCTGGGCTGGCCACCCAGTGTGCTTCGCGGTGGGGCAGGCCCGCAGCGGCCACACGGCCTGCGGCGTCCAGCACCTGCACGGAATTGGCGCTCCAGCGCTTGCAGATGCCGGGCACGGTGTCGATGGCGCGGGCAAAACGCGGGTCGCGCACGGTGAAGTACTGGGCACCGGCATCAAAGTTGCCAAAAGGGGTGTCGATGGTGGCAGTGCGGCCGCCCGCCTGGGAGGATTTCTCGAACACCGTCACGCGGTGCCCGGCCTGCACCAGGGTGCGTGCACAGGCAATACCAGCCATGCCAGCGCCGATGATGGCGAAGTGGCGCTGGGGTTTGCCAGAGAACGTGGTGGGGGCTGCGGGGGCTGCAACGGGGGGGGTTGCCAGTGCAGTGTTGCGTCGGAGCCGTTTGGCGGGAAGAGGATCGGGTTTGCTCATGGGAGGCCTTTCGGTGACGGTCGGCAAGCGAGATGCAATACAAAACCAACAGGAACCACTCTACACGCGGTATCACCCTGTCGGGACTTGATCGGGATCAGAAATGATGGTGGTTTTCCAGCAGAGCGCGGCGTGTGGTGGGGCTTTGCAGCTGGTTCAGCCACCATTGCAGCGCGCGGCCTGGTGCGGTGAAGCCCGGGCCGCCCCAGGCGTAGTGCACACGCACGTTGCGTTCCGGGCGGGCCACGCGGCGCTCGACCAGGCGGCCGGCCTCCAGGTAGGGGCGCACCATGGGCTCGGGCAGAAAACCGCCGCCCAGGCCACGCAGCTGCACGCGCACCTTGGCCTGCATGGTGTCCACCGTCAGCACGTCCTGCCCACCGAGCAGGCCCATGGTGGCGCCGCCACGTGTGGCCGAATCAGCCACGGCCACGGCCCGGTGTTCCAGCAAGGTGGCGTCTGAGATCGGTTCGGCAGCCGCCGCAAGCGGGTGGTGGGGCGCTACTACGTAGATGAACAATACATCGCCCAGCGTGCCCTGCTGCAGGCCCGCCACGTTGTTGCCCGCCACGGATACGCCGATGGCCAGGTCGGCCCGGCCGGAGGTCAGCGCCTCCAGCGTGCCGGTCATGATGCCGTCGCGCAGCTTCAGCCGCGTCGGAGGCTTCATGGCGTAAAACGCATCCACCAGCTCCAGCATGGTGTGGGGCGAAATGATGCCGTCGATGGACAGCGTGAGCTGCGGCTCCCAGCCTGTGGCCACGCGGCGCACGCGGTGGGCCACGGCGTCAATGTCCTGCAACAGGCGCGCGCCTTCGCGCAACAGCTCCACTCCGGCCTCCGTGGGGCGAGCCTGGCGTGCGCTGCGGTCGAACAACAGCACATCCAGTGCGTCTTCAATCTGCCGCACGCGGTAGGTGAGGGCGCTGGGCACCAGGCCCAATTGCCGGGCGGCGGCAGCAAAGCTGCCCGCCTCGGCAATCACCTGCAGCATGGTCAGCGCATCGGGGGTCAGGACATCGCGTGCGTTTTGCATGGTGGTGCCATGTTAATTCAGATTATTTGAACATTGCCATCAATTCATCTGCCCCTGCAGGGCGCACTGCAGTCCTACAGTCGAGTCTTGAAAGGAGCACTCACATGCTGACTGTTCGTAAATCGCAAGACCGGGGCCACGCCGACCATGGCTGGCTCAATTCCTTCCACAGCTTCTCGTTTGCTGGGTACTACGACCCTGCCCACATGGGCTTTGGCAACCTGCGGGTCATCAACGAAGACCGCATCGCACCGGGCACGGGGTTTGGCACCCATGGCCACCGCGACATGGAAATCATCAGCTATGTGCTGTCGGGTGAACTGGCCCACAAGGACAGCATGGGCAACGTCAAGGGCATTCCGCCCGGCGACGTGCAGCGCATGAGTGCAGGCACCGGTGTGCAGCACAGCGAGTTCAATCACGCAGCGGGCCAGACCACGCACTTCCTGCAGATCTGGATCGAGCCCAATGTGCGCGGCATCCCGCCGAGCTACGAGCAAAAGACTTTTGCCGAGGCTGAAAAGCGCGGCGCCCTGCGCTTGGTGGCATCGCCCGACGGCGCCCAGGGCTCGGTCAAGATCCATGCCGATGCGGCCCTTTACGCAGGCTTGCTGGATGGCGCTGAATCCGCCACGCTGGCGCTGAACCCCGCCCGCAAGACCTATGTGCACCTGGTGCGCGGTGCACTCAGCGCCAATGGGCAAGCCCTGTCGGGCGGCGATGCGCTGCTGATGGAAAAGGAAACCACCTTGTCGTTGACCGATGGCCACGACGCCGAGGTGCTGGTGTTTGATCTGGCCGCCTGACAGTCGACGTTCATTTTTCAACCCACTTTCACCCGGAGTTCTTCACCATGTTCACATCCCTGCAAAACCCCCTGGCTCTCGCATCGCGCCTGTTGCTGGCCGCCCTGTTTCTGCCTGCGGGCATCAGCAAAATCACCGGCTTTGCTGGCACTGTCGGTTACATCACGTCGGTAGGCCTGCCCATGCCCACCGTGGCCGCCGCCGTGGCCGCTGCGGTCGAGGTGCTGGGCAGCCTGGCGCTGATCTTCGGCTTTGGCACGCGTCTGGCAGCGCTCGCGCTGGCATTCTTCACGCTGGTGGCCAGCTTCTTCTTTCATGCGTTCTGGGACCTGCCCGCTGACAAGCAAATGATGCAGCAGCTCATGTTCTTCAAGAACGTGGGCGTGACCGGCGGCCTGCTGGCACTGGCAGCGTTTGGCGCAGGCGGCTGGAGCCTGGATGCGCGCCAGTCGGGCCGCTGAGCGATCCCCTCAAAAGGCCTGCTGACCGCAGGGCTGTGGTTTCCAGCATTCAATCCGTCCTTCCGCCGTTCTCGCTTTCCTTGTCCCCCTCGTTTCAACAGGAGTTTTCTCATGGCACACATCGCAGTTGTTTACCACTCGGGTTACGGTCACACACAGCGCCTGGCGCAGGCCGTGGCAGAGGGCGCTGGCGCCCAGTTGATCGCCATCGATGCCGAGGGCAATCTGCCCGAAGGCGGCTGGGAAACGCTGGCCGCTGCCAGCGCCATCATCTTTGGCTCGCCCACTTACATGGCCGGCCCCAGCTGGCAGTTCAAGAAGTTTGCCGACGCCTCGTCCAAGCCCTGGTTCAGCCAGGCCTGGAAGGACAAGCTGTTCGCAGGCTTTACCAACAGCGCCAGCACCAATGGCGACAAGCAGATCACGCTGGACTACATGTTCCACCTGGCCATGCAGCACGGCGGCCTGTGGGTGGGCAACGGCATGATGCCCGCCAACTCCAAGGCCGCCACGCGCAACGATGTGAACTGGATCGGCTCGTTCAGTGGCGCCATGGCGCAGTCGCCATCGGACGCCTCGGCCGCCGAGATGTTCCCTGGCGACCTGGAAACCGGCAAGCAGTTTGGCCAGCGTGTGGCAGAGATGGCTGCCAAGCTGGGCAGCTGAACCGCTGAAGCTGGTAGGCTGGCGGCGTTGTTGTCCAGCCCTCAAGGAGCCACCCGATGAATCACCTTTTTGAACTTGTCTCTGTCGTCGATGCGATGGGGGTGCTGTCATGAACGCTCCTCTGCGTGTGTCGGGCCAAGCCAAGGACCTGGGTGGTGGCTTCACGGTACGGCGCCTGCTGCCCGCCGTGCAGCGCCAGGCGGTGGGACCCTTCCTGTTTTTTGACCACTTCGGGCCGGTGACGGTGGAGCCCGATGCGGGCCACGATGTGCGGCCTCACCCCCACATCGGCCTGGCCACCGTGACCTACCTGTTCTCTGGCGCCATCATGCACCGCGACAGCCTGGGCTATGTGCAACAGATTGAGCCCGGTGCCATCAACTGGATGACGGCGGGGCGAGGCATCGTGCATTCCGAGCGCCGCCCGGAGAGTCTCGCAAACCAGGCCTACGTGAACCATGGCATTCAGCTGTGGGCAGCTTTGCCGGTGGCCCATGAAGAAACAGAGCCTTCGTTTGTGCACACGCCTGCCGCTGCCATTCCGCAAGTGCAGGTGGGAGATGCCACCGTGCGGGTGCTGATTGGGGAAGCCTTTGGGCAGACCTCTCCTGTTGCCACCTATTCGCGCACGCTGTACCTGGATGTCCAGTTGCCCGCCGGTGCCACGTTGGAGATTCCGGCGCTGGTGCCCGAGATGGCGGTCTATACCGTGGATGCTCCGGTCCAGCTCAACGGGGACACCGTGGCTGCGCAGCTTCTGGCAGTGGCGGAGCCCGGGCAGGCCACACACCTTGCTGCAGGTGATACCCCGGTGCGGTTGATGGTGATCGGTGGTGACGCGCTGGATGCGCCGCGCCACATGTGGTGGAACTTTGTCTCCAGTCGCAAGGACCGCATCGTGCGGGCTGCCGCTGACTGGGATGCCCAGGCCATGGGGCAGGTGCCGGGGGAGGTGGAGTGGATTCCGCTGCCAGAGCGCCGCTTCAAGGCCTGACTTGGCCAAATTGTTGGCTTTGAATGCCTGAAATTTCAAGCAAAATTGGCATCTAGCGCTTGATGGATGAGCGCTATAAGCTCACTTATTGATAGCGTTTTCGCTGTCGGTGGGTAAGGGGTCGGTAGACAGGTCTGCCGCCAGCACCCTGCGTTCATCGAACACAAAACAGCCGCCGTGGTAGTGCGCGCCATCGGTCAGTTCAAAGTATTTGAGGATGCCGCCTTCGAGCTGGTAGACATGCGAGAGGCCTTCTTCGCGCATCAGGATCGCGGCCTTCTCGCACCGGATGCCTCCGGTGCAGAAGCTCACCACGGTCTTGTCCTGCAGCTCGGTCTTGTGCGCGCGCAGGGCTGGCGGGAATTCGGTGAACTTGTCGATGCGCCAGTCGATGGCGTTGTCGAAGGTGCCAGCGTCCACCTCGAAGGCGTTGCGGGTATCCAGTGTGACCACTTCGCGCCCCTCATCGTCATGGCCCTGCGCCAGCCAGCGTCGCAGGGTGGCCGGGTCCACCGAGGGCGCGCGGCCCTGGGCGGGGCGGATGGTGGGGTGGTCCATGCGGATGATCTCGCGCTTGACCTTGACCAGCATCTTGCGAAACGGCACCGTGGCCGACCAGCTTTCCTTGGGCTCCAGATCGGCAAAACGGGCATCGGTGCGCAGCGCATCGACAAACCCGCGCACGGCCTCGGCCGCGCCCGCCAGAAAGAAGTTGATGCCTTCCTCGGCCAGAAGGATGGTGCCCTTGAGTCCCGCCGCCGTGGCGCGCGCATGCAGCAGCTCGCGAAGGGCCGCCGCATCGGGCAAAGGCACGAACTTGTAGCAGGAGATGTTCAGGACGGTGTCGATGGGGTTCACGGCAAATCAAATGAGCGCAGCGAGGGGCGCGCTTGCACTTCGGTCAAGGCAACTCGCTGAGGCTAGCGGGGGCACCGCGCTGCTGCCGGGCTGTGGCGCCTGCGGGCGTCTCAGGCGGCCGGGGTCAGCAGCGTGGTTTCGATCTTGTTGGCCAACTGGGCAATCGCCAGGGCCGCAGGGCAGCCCGGGGTTTGCAGCAGCAGCAACTGGCGGCGCATGACGGCGTCGCGTACCGAGGGATCGGCCGGGATGTCGCCCATGTGGATCAAGCGCATCGGGCGACCGGATTCAGTGGTGACAAAGCGGTCCAGCACCTGCTGCAGCTGGCTGGTGATGGCGCGGCCATCGCCTGGGCGCGCGGCCTGGTTGATGACCATGCGCACATGCTGGCGCTTTTGCTGCATGGCCAGCACCTTGATGGCGGCGTAGGCGTCGGTCAGCGAGGTGGGTTCGGGCGTGGCCACGATGAGCACCTCGGATGCCAGCGAAATGGAAAACAGCACCACGTCGGAAATGCCGGCGCCGGTGTCCAGCAGCACCACGTCGTACTGGGGCGTGAGCGCCTGGATCACGCTCAGGAATTGATTGCGCACCTCGGGCGTGAGGCGCGAATACTCGACCATGCCCGAGCCTGCCAGCAGCACGTTGAAGCCACCCGGGGCCTGGATCACGGCCTCTTCGAGCGTGGCCTTGCCGGTAAAGACGTCGTGCAGGGTGATCTTGGGGTGCAGGTTCAGCACCACGTCCAGGTTGGCCAGGCCCAGGTCGGCGTCGAGCACCAGCACGCGCTGGCCACGGCGGGTGAGGGCCGCAGCCAGGTTGGCCGACACAAAGGTCTTGCCAACCCCGCCTTTGCCGCTGGTGATGGCAATGATGCGGGCACCCGTTGCAGAGTGCGAGGGTGAGGCGGCGCCAGCAGGAGCCGCTGGCGATGTGGGTGGGGGAGGGGACAGCGCGTCGCTCATCTTCTAACTTTCAGTAGGCGCTGCCTGTTGGGTTGGGGTCCACCGGAGGCAGGTCGCCCCAACCCGAGGGGGTGTAGAGCGGGCCAAACAACAGGCTTTTCTCTTCGGCACTGACAGTGCTGTCGGGTTGCTCCTCAATGCTGACGCGGTTGCGGCCTGCCGCCTTGGCCTGGTAGAGCTGGTGGTCGGCACGGTCGGTCCACAGCAAGGTGGTGGAGCGGATCCACTGCAGGGCAAAGGCGCCGCCAATGCTCACCGTGACGTGGAGTTCCACCGAGCCCGAGACCTTGATGGGCGTGTTGGCAACGGCACGCCGGATACGTTCGGCCACCACGCTGCCAAAGCCGGCCTGGCATGCGGGGAGCACCACGGCGAATTCCTCGCCACCGTAGCGCGCCAGCGTGTCCATGGGGCGCACGCAGGCGCTGAGCGTGCGCGCCACCGACTGCAGCACGATGTCGCCAGCCAGATGGCCATGCGTGTCGTTGACTTTCTTGAAATGGTCAATGTCGAGCATCAGCAGCAATGCTGCCTCTCCCGAGCGGGTGACGCGATCGATTTCGCGTTCCAGCACGGCGCGGAAGTGCCGGCGGTTGGCCAGACCGGTGAGCGGGTCTTTGAGGGAGAGTTCACACAGTCCGTCGATCAGGCCCTGCAGGTAGCGCGAGGGCACCTCGCGGTGCAACGCTGCTTCGCTGCCGCCAGCCTGAGCCACCAGCGCGTGGGCAGTATCCAGGCGAAGGTCGCGCAGATCTACCAGATGAGAGGCCGCAGAGTCAGACACAAATGGAGCAAAAAGAGTTTGTGCAGTGTACCAGTGCGCCAGCGGGAAGGGCCCCCGCCCCAGGTCTAGGTGAAACCCGCAGCGGTACTGGGAAAAGGGGGGTGAAAGGCTCCAGCATCACACCCGTTCCACCGGCTGCGGAAGCTGCTGCAACGCTACCAGTGCTTCGGCGTCGGTGCGGTACATCGCGAGGCCCGTTCCGGGCTCCAGCAAACCGGCTTGGCGCAGAACCTGCTCTACGGGAAGCTTGAGGCCGCTGAGGTGCAATGTGCCCCCCCGTGATTGCAGCAGGGCCAGCAGCTGCGCGAAGGTCTCTACGCCCGTCACGTCGATCCGGTTGATGGGCTGGGCCATCAGGCACAGGTGCACTACATCGGGATGGGTAGCCAGATGCTCGGTAACGCGCCGCTCCAGGGCGCTGGCCGAGGCAAAGTCCAGCTCGGCATCCATGCGCAGCGCCAGCAGCCGGGGAGCCAGAGCGGGCAGGTGCCACAGGTGCCGGTCGCGCAGGCTGCCGTCCGGGTGCAGGCCCACTTCAATGATGCGGGGGTGCAGCCGCTGGTACAGAAAGTGGCTCAGGTTCATCAGCAAGCCCACCAGCACGCCCCAGTACATGCGCGGGGCCGTGGCCAGTGTCAGTGCGAAGGTGATGCCGCCGATCACGGCCTCGACCCTTGACACCCGCCACAGGCGCAGCAGCATGCCGGGCTTGATGAGGCTGGTCACGGCGGTTACCACCACGGCAGCCAGCACCGACTGCGGCACGTGGTAAAGCGCCGGAGTGAGCCACAGCAGCACCACGAGTACCAGGGCAATGGCAAACAGCGTGGCCCAGCCGCTTTTGGCGCCCGCATAGAGGTTGATGGCCGAGCGCGAGAACGAGGCACTGGTCGCAAAGCTGCCAAACAGTCCGCTGCTGATTTTGGCCAGGCCCTGGCCAATGAGGTCCTGGTTCTCATTCCAGCGCTCACCGGACCGCTGGCTTTCTACCTTGGCGCTGGACGCCGTCTCCAGAAAACTCACCAGCGTGACGACCAGCACCGGCATCACCAGCGCAGAAAAGCTGGACCATGGCAGCGCACCGGGCCAGTACGGAGCCGGCAGGCCCGAGGGCAACGCGCCCACCACGGCTCCGCCAGCGTCGGCATAGTGCAGGGCCCAGCTCAGGGCGCCGGCCGCGCCCACCACCACAATGGCTGCAGGAAAATTCGGCCGCCAGCGGCGGGCCAGTATCAGCAGCGCCAGACTGCCCAGGCCAAACGCCGCCGCCGTGAGGTCAAACAGCCCGGTCGAAGGCGTTGACAGCAGGGCACCCCAGTCTGACCGCAACCCGGTGAGTGCGGCCAGCTGCGAGCCCAAAATCAGTAGCGCCGCTGCCTGGGTAAACCCGCTCAATACGGGGGACGTCACAAGATTGAGCAGCCAGCCAAACCGCGCCATCCCCATGACCAGCTGCAGCAGGCCCGACAGCAAAGCGATCCACGCTGCCATGGCCACCCATTGCGCGCTGCCCGGCTCGGCCAAGCCTGTGAGTGACGCGCCGATCAGCAGGCTGGTAAGCGCTGTCGGCCCCACGCCGAGCCGCGTCGATGCGCTGAACAACACCGCCACCAGTGCAGGAATCAGCGAGGCATAGATACCCGTCACCAGCGGCATGCCGGCCAGCGCTGCATAGGCGACCCCCTGCGGCACCAGCATCAGGCCCACCGTCATGCCCGCCCAGAACTCTCCTTTGATCAGGGCGCGGTCTGGCCGGGGCCAGGACAAAAAGGGGAACCAACGGGTGAGTGACGCAGCGGAAAAAGCCATGGGTACATTGTCGCGCCTCGGCATCGGGCCAGCTTTGCGCAATTTGCGGCATCGTCCTACAGGTGCCTAGGCTGCATCCGACCTAGTGCGCACCTGCCTGCGTTTACAGTCTCGCCATGTTTCAACCGCAAGGAGTTTCCGCATGAACAATCTGAAGATTTCCCAGCGTCCTGCACACCGTATTGCAACCATCCTGGCCGTGAGCGCCCTGGCCTTGGGCCTGTCTGCCTGCGGCAAGAAGGAAGAGCCGACTGTGGGCCAGCGCCTGGATTCCGCCGTCGAAAAGACCGAGCAGGCCGCTGCCGAAGCCCGCGCCAAGGCCGAAAGCGCCATGGAGAACGCTCAGACGAAGGTGGAGCAGGGTGCTGCGAATGCAGAATCTTCGGCCAAGGATGCCGCCAATAAGGGCATGGTTTTTCTGAGTGACGCAGAAATCACCGCACAGATCAGCGCCAGCCTTGCCAAGGACCCCGACCTGAGCGCAGTGAAGATTGATGTCGATACAGCCAATGGCCGTGTGACGCTGAAAGGCCCCGCACCCTCCGCCGTGGCCCGTGAGCGCGCCGAAGGCATTGCCAAGGCCGTGAATGGCGTTAGTTCTGTGAACAATCAGCTGGTGGTCAGCGCGAGCTAAGCGCGCGGGCTGGCATCAGCCCCGGCGCCGCAAACAGCGCTTCACACCACGCGCCGCCCGGGTTCACGCCCTGGCGGCGCGCTACCATGGTCGGCATGAAAGAGCACGACACCGACCTCGCCACCCGCATCGTCCACCACGACTACGTTCCTCCTGCTGGTTTCGTAGCGCCCCAGCCGGGGGTCTACAAGGCCTCCACCGTCATCTTTCCCAACGTCGCAGCCATGCGCTCGCGCGAATGGAAGGACAAAAGCGGCTACACCTATGGGCTGCACGGCACGCCCACCACCTTCATCCTGGAAGAGCGCCTGTGTGCGCTGGAGGGTGGCCTGCAGTGCGTGCTGGTTCCCAGCGGCCTTGCCGCCATTGCCAACGTGGCCTTGGCCCTGCTTCAGCCCGGCGACGAAGTGCTGATCCCGGACAACGCCTACGGCCCTGGCAAAGACCTTGCCAATGGTGAACTGGCGCGTTTTGGCATCACCCATGGGTTTTACGATCCGCTCGACCCAGCCGATCTGGCCGCCCGCATCACCCCTGCAACCCGGCTGGTGTGGCTGGAGGCTCCGGGCTCGGTCAGCATGGAGTTTCCCGACCTGTGCGAGCAGGTGCGCATCTGCCGCGCACACGGCGTGACCACGGCGCTGGACAACACCTGGGGCGCGGGTCTCGCGTTTGCGCCGTTTGACCTCCCAGGTGATGGCAGCCTGGGAGTGGACATTTCGGCCCACGCGCTCACCAAGTACCCCAGTGGCGGTGGCGATGTGCTGATGGGCAGCGTCATGACGCGAGACCCGGGCCTGCACATGAAGATCAAGCTAACGCACATGCGGCTGGGCTTGGGGGTGGGGGCCAACGACGCAGAGGCTGTGCTGCGCGCACTGCCCAGCATCGGCCTGCGCTACCGCGCCCATGACGAAGCGGCCCGCACTCTGGCGCGATGGCTGCAGCAACAGCCCGCCATCGCGCAGGTTTTGCACCCCGCGCTGGAAGGCGCGCCCGGCCACGCACACTGGAAGGCACTGTGTGGCGCCGGGCAGGGCGGGGCGGGGCTGGCAGCGGGCCTGTTCAGCGTGATGATTGATGCCCGCTACACCCAGAAGCAGGTGGATGCGTTCTGCGACGGCCTGCGGCTGTTCAAGCTGGGCTACAGCTGGGGCGGCCCCATGAGCCTGGTGGTGCCCTACAACATCGCCAGCATGCGCAGCCGCCCGCCCGCACACTTGAAGCCGGGCACGCTGGTGCGGTTTTCGATCGGGCTGGAGGCGGTGGAAGACCTGCGGCGCGATCTGCAGCAGGCCCTGGAGCACGCCTTCCCGGCAGGCTGAGGCCTGTCTTTTTTGCGCGGGGTGGTAGTTTCCTCAGTGGCGCACCGCCGAGGGCTGGCTTAGTGTGAGTGTTCGCGGGTGTCCCGCTGCCACTTCCACGAACTGCCCGAATGACCGCCACCCCATCGGATTCCTCCAACCCCCTCCCTGCGTCTGCCGATCCGGTCCAGCAACCGGCGCCAGACACCTCGGTGGCCCAGCCCGTGAGCCTGCAGCGCCTGGGGTTGGCGGACCCGTTCCGTTGGCTGGCCAGGGGCTTGCAGGATGTGCGCGCGGCTCCCGGCATTGCCCTGTTTTATGGCGTTTGCTTCTGGTGCATGGCGCTGGTGCTGGGCTGGGTGTTCCGCACCCGGCCTGAATACACCATGTCCCTGGCGAGTGGCTGCCTGCTGGTAGGCCCCTTCCTGGCGATGGGGCTGTACGACACCAGCCGTCGGCGCGAGGCGGGGCTCAAGCCCGAGCTGAGCGAATCGCTCACCTGCTGGGACAGCCACATGGGCAGCATGGGCATGCTGGTGCTGGTGCTTGTGGTGCTGGAGCTGCTGTGGGGGCGTGCATCGCTGGTGGTGTTTGCCGTGTTCTTCAACACCGGCATGCCGTCCACCACGGGCGTGCTGCAGGCGGTCTTCAGCCCACAGAACTGGAGCTTTGTGGCGGTGTACCTCGTGGTGGGCGGCGTATTTGCAGCGCTGGTGTTCTCCACCTCCGTGGTGTCCATCCCCATGATTCTGGACCGAGACACCGATGCGCTCACGGCCGGTATCACCAGCATGCGCGTGGTGCTGGAGAACCCCCTGGTCATGCTGCTCTGGGGCGCACTCATCACCACCATCGTGGTGTTTTCCCTCTGGTTCTGGGGCATCGGGCTGCTGGTGGCCGGGCCGGTTCTGGGCTTTGCAAGCTGGCATGCGTACCGCGCATCGGTCATCCCGCTCCAACGCCCCCCAGCGGGGGCTTGAAAAACCCATGCTGTTACAGTGAGTCTCAACTTCAGGAAGCAATTACCTTGGCAACACCCAACTACGGATACGAAAAACGCCAGCGCGAACTCGCCAAAAAGAAAAAAAAGGAAGAGAAGCTGAGGTCCAAAACACAGCGCAGGCCGGACGATCCGCAAGGCGACGACCAGCCCGCTGACGGCCAGCCGAACGGCGATGCTGCGGCCCCGGACCAGCCCACAGGCGCTCCCGGCGCCTGAGCCCTCAGCGCAAGAGTTTTTTCAGTTCCGGCCACACATTGGCCAGCATCTGCGGATGCGCCTCGGCGCGCGGGTGGATGCGGTCAGGCTGGAACAGGCGGGTCGGATCGGGCCCGTCGGCCACCCCCTTCAGGAAGAAAGGCACCACGGCCACCTTCTGGGCCTTGGCCACTGTGGTGAACAGGCCCGCGAACTTGTTGGCGTAGTCGGTGCCATAGTTGGGTGGCACCTGCATGCCCACCAGCAGCACCTTGGCCCCGGCCTTTTGCGCCGCCTGCGTCATAACCGTCAGATTCTCTTCCGTGTTCTTGAGCGGCAATCCCCGCAGGGCATCGTTGCCGCCCAGTTCAATCACCACATGGCTGGGCTTGTGCTGCGCCAGCAGCGCCGCCAGGCGCGAACGGCCGCCCGAAGTAGTCTCCCCACTCACGCTGGCGTTGACCACCGTAGCGGCCAGCTTTTCCTGGGTCAGCTGTTTTTCGAGCAGAGCCACCCAGCCCGTGCCGCGTGCCAGGCCATATTCGGCGCTCAGAGAGTCTCCCAGCACCAGGATCACGGGCTGGCGAATCGGCGCGGCCGCTGTCTTGGACGTTGCCTGGGCCATGGCGCAGGGCGCCGAAAGCCCCACCAGAAGCCCGATAGAGGCGCGCAGGATAAAGTGGCGCCGTTGCTGATATCGAATCAAAGTAAAGAGCCTTTCATGTCCGAATCCTCTCCATTGCCCAAGACAGCTGCTGCCACACCCATCATTGCCGTGGAGCATGTCTTCAAATCGGTCACGGATTCCACCGGAACCCTCGACATTCTGCGGGATATCGATTTCCGCCTGGCCGCCAGGGAAACCGCCGCCATCGTGGGCGCGTCGGGCTCGGGCAAGAGCACCTTGCTGTCCATCATCGCGGGGCTGGACACCCCCAGCCGTGGCACGGTGCGGCTCGATGGCCACGACCTCTTTGCCATCGACGAGGATGAACGCGCTGCGCTGCGGGCCCAGAAGGTGGGTTTCGTGTTCCAGAGCTTTCAGCTCATGGGCAACCTCACCGCGCTGGAGAACGTGATGCTGCCGCTGGAGCTGGCCAACCGCCCTGAAGTTCGCAAAAATGCCCGCAAGGTCGCCGCCGACATGCTGGCCCGCGTGGGGCTGGGCCAGCGCCTCTCTCACTACCCCAAGGTGCTCTCGGGTGGCGAACAGCAGCGCGTGGCGCTGGCGCGGGCGTTTGTGGTGCAACCTGCCGTGCTGCTGGCCGATGAGCCTACGGGCAGCCTCGACTTTGCCACCGGCGAAACCATCATGAAGCTCATGTTCGACCTGAACCGCGAGCAGGGCACCACGCTGGTGTTGGTCACCCATGACCGCGCCATCGCCGAGCAGTGCGAGCGGCGTATCACCATCGAAGCTGGGCGGGTCGTGTAAGCGCTATTTGCCGCGCTGAGAGGGAGGAGGAAACCAGGTTTTTGAGTGTTTTTGGCCTCTAGCGCTTATTCATAAAGCGCCAATAGCTATCAAATTGATAGCTCTCTAAAGCCGGTGTCCTGCGCCAGCGGATAATCCCCCCATGTCCAGCCCCAAAGTTCTCTTCGGCTTTCACGCCGTGGGCGTGCGTCTGAAGACCGCGCCGAAATCCATCATCGAGATTTACTACGAGGCCACGCGGCGCGATGCCCGCATGCGCCAGTTTCTCGACCGCGCCCGCGAGGCCGGTGCCCGCCTGATTGAAGCCGACAGCGTGCGCATCGCCAAGCTGGCCGGCAGCCATGGCCACCAGGGCGTGGCTGCGCGGGTTGAGCCCGTGAAGGTTGCCACCTCGTTGGATGAACTGCTGGAAGACCTGGAAGCCGCCGGCATTGAGCAGCCCCTGCTGCTCGTGCTGGACGGCGTGACCGACCCGCACAACCTGGGCGCCTGCCTGCGAGTGGCCGATGGAGCGGGCGCGCATGCCGTCATCGCCCCCAAGGACCACGCCGTTGGCATCAACGCCACCGTGGCCAAGGTGGCCAGCGGCGCAGCCGAAACCATGCCGTACTTCATGGTGACCAACCTCGCGCGCACCTTGAACGAACTCAAGGAGCGCAACATCTGGTGCATCGGTACCAGCGACGACGCGCCCAAGACCATTTACCAGGTCGACCTGAAAGGCCCCGTGGCCCTGGTGCTGGGCGCCGAAGGCGACGGTATGCGCCAGCTCACGCGCAAGACCTGCGACGAGCTGGTCAGCATCCCGATGAAGGGCGCTGTGGAGAGCTTGAACGTATCGGTGGCCAGCGGCGTGTGCCTGTACGAGGCGCTGCGCCAGCGCACCTGAAACGCTCTCAGGCGCTCAAGTGCGCCGGCGGGGGGCCGTTCCTGCGGGACACGCCGATCAGCCCGCCCGGCGCCGGGGCCGCAGGCGCGCCGCCATCAGAAAAAGCAGCGCAGCCACTGCCACGGTCGCAGGCTGTGTGAGCGTGGGGATGGTTTGCAAGGGCACCACCGCCAAGCCCTGGGCGGCGGTGTTGTCAGACAGGATGGCCTCGCCCACGGCGGCGGTGCTGGCCACAATCACCATCTGCCCGATGGTGACAGGCGTACCGGCCACACTGCAGATGACGGTGGCGCCTGCTGGCACGGTGTCTCCCGCCGACCAAGCCGCATTTGTACTGTCCAGCACGCAGCCGGTCTGGCTCAGGCCCGGGGGGAGTCCTGAGTCGATGGCGCAGCGCGTGCCGCCGACTGCGTCCAGCAGTCCCGCATTGGTGCAGGAAAACGTCCCGGAATAGGGCTGCCCGGAGATCGCTTGCAGCGGCATGCCCGACAGGCTGATGACCATGTTCACCACCGCGATGGTGGTGGTGGCCGTGGCGCTGTTGTTGGCGGTGTGCGCGTCCCCCGGGGTTGCCACCGTGGTGGCGATGGGCACCTGACCCAGGGTGGGCGCCTGGTAGCGGAAGCTCAACGACAGGATCTGCCCGTCGGCCAGCGTGGGGGGCAGGCCCGAGAGGGCCACCGCACAGGTGGCAGCGTCGAAGCCGACCATGGTCACCCCGGGCGGGGCGCTCACCAGTTGCACGGCAGAGGGGCAGTTCAGCGCCGCCCCGATGGCAATGCTGGGTGTCCAGGGTGTCGCTGGGGTACCGCTCAGGTTGGCAAACGATGCCAGGACGGTCACCGATTCACCAGCCAGCGCCGTCAGGGGCGCGCTGGCGGTGGTTTGCAGATCCACCGGGCTGATCACCGTGGTGCCGGTGGCCGAGTTGTTGGCGGGCAGGTCATCGGGCACGGGGCCGGAAATCGTGGCGGCCGCAGTCACGGTTCCGGCCGCTGGTGCGGTGTACGAGAACGCCATGGGTGCCGCGGGATCGGCGCCGAGCACCGACGCGCCGCCTGCCAGCGTGGCCGGGAAGCCCGAGAACACGTAGCGGCCTTGGCCCAGCGTGTCCACGCAGGATGCGGACGCACCGGTGGGCAGATTGGAGAAGCTCACTGCCGTATCGGCACAGCTGTGATCCAGGGTCAGGGTGTACTGCAGCCCCGTGGCTGTGTCTGCACCACGGTTCGCAAAAGTCAGGCGCCCCTGCACCCCGCTGCCCGGCCTTGCCGCTGCAGGCACAAAGATGGACGCCGCTGTATCCCGCAGGAGCGGGTCAATCCAGAGCACGCCATTGCCGGCCGGGGATGTGATGTAGGTCCAGAGGTCCAGCCCCTTGGCATCGCCCCACCCGCCGGTGGCTGCACAGTCGGCGTTGGCATTGGCACCGGGCGGCCACCAGCGGTACAGCTGTGGCGAAGCGCCATAGACCAGTGTTGAATCCGCACCGCCCAGGGCCTGCGCAGGGTCGGAGGCGGGTGGTGGGGAGCCGGGGCAGAGGGTGCCGTTCAACTGACCCACCAGGGTGCCACTCTGGGTGACATAGCCCCGGTCATCAAAATACACGGTGGTATTGCCAGCCTGCGGCCCGTTGAGCTTGGTGATGGTGGGGCCACCGCCAAAGGTCGCCGTGGCAGTGCTGGTGCCATTGCCGTTGTTCTCGGTATCGATCATGGGCAGGTGAATCTCGCCCGCACGCGCGAATGCCCGGTAGGCGTAGGGCGTGGCGCTGGCGGGAAAGGCGGTGCCCGCGGCATCGTTGCCATCCCACGGCACATCCTGTGTGCCCGTGGCGGCGATACCCGTGATGACCGCGTTGGCCGTATTGGAGGGGCTGAAATCCACACCGTCGCGGCTCACGACGATCTGGAAGGTGGAGGCACCGGTGATCGAAAGCCGGAACGTGCCGCCCGCACCCGGCAGGGTGCGTGAACCCACGCTGGGCGGGCGCCCGGTGAATGTGGCGGCCGACAGCGAAGGTGACTGGGGCGTGAGCGGAATGCGCAGCGCTGTGAGCACCTTGTTGACCTCGGCCGAGTGGGGGGCTGCGGGGGCAATGCTGCTGAAAAAAATCGGAAACTCCGGCCGCTGGGCAGACAGGCCCGCCGCCAGGTTCGTCACAAACGAGTCGCTGCCGCGCACACCCTTGTACAGGGGCTGCCCGTTGTCCAGAAACCCCAGCCGGTTGGCATACAGCGCAAAGCCATTGGGATCGAGCCCCGCCAGTGCCTGCGAGTAGCGGTAGCCATCAAGCGTCACGTAGTCGTGGCGCGAATAGACAGGGCGGTTGTTCACCCCCGTGAAGCCCAGCCAGGCGTAGGTGAACAGGCGGCCATTGAGATCGCTGAGACTGCTGGCCGATGCGCGCACCGTGACGTCCCAGGCGGCCACGGTGGAGGTGCTGGGCAGCGGATTGAAGATGTCGGCATTCAGATTGGTGTTGCCGCTGGTGGCGGGCATGAACTGCACGCCATAGATCCCGGTGGCGGGAACACGGTAGGCGCAGGGCGCGAACCCGTTGGTGACGGTAGCGCTGCCGTCGGCGCTGTGGGGGCCAGCGAGCTCCTGGTCGCGGGAGTTCAGTTCCCCCAGAGTGCTGCCGCCAAAGCTCCCCGGCGGCGGCGTGTTGGATGCGCACGAGAAGTCGGCGCTGGCCGGCAGGGTCTCGTCGCCCGGTGTGCCGAAATCCTGCGGGTTGTAGACCAGGATGTCGCCGCCCGTCGTGCGGTTGCGGGAGCCCAGCAGCACATACTCGCCCGCCTCTGCGTAGACGTACAGGAAGGTGCGGCGCTGGACCTTGCCCACATAGCGGTTGCCTGGCTGGAGGTCCAGGTTGGCGCGGCATCCCCGGTCGAGCGTGTTGGCACAGGTGCCGCCGCTGGTAGGGTAGGTGGAGGGGTACAGCGTACGGCTGCCTTCCGCCGAGGCCTGCGGAGCCGCGCACAGCCCAACGAATGCGCTCAATGCCATGGCTGCAAAGGTGCTGTGGCGGCGACAAGCGGGTGGTCCGTCGGACATGTGTGGGTCTCCCTGGTTCATTGTCTGGATGCCGGAAGTGCGGACCCCTGGCGATTCATGAGGCTGGGTGGCTGCGCGGCACAGTCCCCAGGCCGCTGTTCAAAAATTCCTTCAGACATCGCGCCGGGGTGTATTCGGCATGGATAGGCACTTTAGATACACCGCATGGGTCCGCAGCCAGTCAATCAGCCTGTTCCTTCGCAAGCATGATCAACGGTTGATCCCTCAAAGGGGCATGTCTCAAGTCTCTGGCTTTGCATGCACATTTTGCGGATGTTAGGCGGCAAGCCGCAAGTGCGTTGGATAGTGGTAGCCGCTTGGCGTTAAACCGTATTGCTTTTTGAACAAGCGACAGACACGCGCACTGCCTTTGGCCCTCATGTAGAAGCAATCTCTGCAACGGAGCGACGCTGGAATGCGAGTGGCAGATGAGCATGCAAGGGGTCAATAGGGGGCTATAGGGGGCAATGACCCTTGCGCACCCCTCTGCACAAGAAGCACTGCGCATCCCCAATGCCCAATGGCCCAAAGTGAGCGCTGTTCTGGTTCAGGCATCGCCGTGGCACAACCAGGGCCGATGCGCGGAAGGCTTGCCCAAGGGGGCGCCCATGTGTAACGCGACGGGGTCATGGGTGTAGGCCAACTGCCCGACTAATGGCCGCCGTGGACATAAGTCGCGCAAATCGCACCGCTGGGCAGACAAGCGCAGTACTGTGGGTCACACAAGATAAGTTTTTGTTTGATTAATGACTTTTAAGTCACCACAGAAGGTTTAACACCATGCCATCCGACAGCACAACCACCCTCTCCAAATCAGCGTACGCCACACGCGATGCTGCCCCCCTCCAGTCCAAGTTCGGTCGGAAAAATCCCGCCTTGCTGCTGAGCCTGGGGCTTGTTTCCCTGCTGTCCCTGACATACAGCTGTGGCGCATTGGCGGCGACGGCACCGCCGCTGGGTAGTGCCAGCAACTTCGCCATCGTTTCCGACACCTTTACCAACAGTGGAAATCCGACCACGATCAACGGCTCGGTTTGCTACACCACCCCCCCGTCCACTGCGCCCACCACAGTGACCGGGATCATCAAAACGCCGTGTGATACCGAGATTGCCGACCAAGGCATTGCGTTGGCGGATCTGGATTCCCAACTGGGCACCTGCATTCCCCTCGGCTCCGCCGTTGATCTCAGCGCCGTCGTTGTGAGCGGCGGCACGCCTGGAGTGATCCCGCCTGGCTGTTATTCCAGCACGGGAGCCATGAGTGTTGGCTCGACGGTAACCCTGAACGGTTCTGGAATCTACGTCTTTCGCCCCGGCGCCGGGGCGACGACTGCGGCGCTCAACACCGCCGCCGACTCCATCGTTTCCCTCAATGGTGGCGCTTGCGCCGGCAATGTGTTTTGGGCGCCCACTGCCGCGACCACGCTGGGTGCCAACTCCACTTTCATCGGAACGGTCATTGGAAACGCCGGTATGTCCATGGGCGCCGGTGCCACCTTGTCCGGCCGAGCCTTGACGTCGGGCGGAACCGTCACGACGAGCGCCAATGCTATTTCGCTCCCTGGCGTGTGTGCAGCCCCCACCGTGCCTTCGATCACGGTATCCAAAATCTCCAATGGTGGCGTGGGTACGTTTGGCTTCAGCGGCAGCAACGGCTTTGCCAACCAGTCCATCACGACCCTGGCATCCGGCTCGGCCGTGGCTGGGGCGACGCAGACGCTGACCGCAGCGGGTGTCAGCACTTCCATCACTGAAGCAGCGCCACCCTTGGGTTACACCCTGGCTTCCATCAGTTGCACCGGCCTGGGTTCAGGTGGAACGCAGACAAACGACCTCTTGACGCGCACCGTCACGCTGGATGCAGCGGCCACTGCAGCAGGGGCGGCCATCGCGTGCACCTTCACCAACAACTTGGATGGATTCGTTCCGCCCTCGACCATCCCCTCCCTTTCCGAGTGGGCGATGCTGTTCCTCGCCGGACTTCTGGCCATTGCGGGATTTGCTGCAATTCGGCGCAAGGGCCTGTAGGTCGAGAAACCATGGGCGCAGCGACGCAGACAGACGCCGCCGTTGTGCGGTGATCTGCTGATCCACAACATGCCCCGGTGAGTTTCACGGAGTGCGGCGTTGGCTCGCACGATGTCGGGGTGTCGTGCGGTTCGGCACCCTGTGCACTGCAGGCTGCCGTCGCCAAGTACTGCATCCCCCGGAGAGAGCCGGTCCTTTCTGGGTATGTTCTGTCGCGAAACTGACAGCAAGTTTCCCCAGCTCCCGCTAGGCTGCCCCACCTTTGCTTTCTTCGGGATCTCCCACACCATGAGCCGTCGTCAATTTCTCTTGCGCGCCACCCAGGCCGTTGCTGCCACTGGCCTGCCCGCATGGGCCCACACGGCCCAGGCCGCCGAAGAAGCACTGACCGCCCGCACCATCAACCTGGGTTGCTCCATCGCACTGACCGGCCCCTTGGGCCAGGCTGGCATCGAGCAGGTGGCAGGCATGAAGGCCGCGTTTGCTGAAGTGAATGCCGCTGGCGGCGTGCATGGCCGCGAGATCCGCATGGACCCCAAGGACGATGGCTATGTGGCTGCACGCACCCTCAAGAACGTGACCGAGATGGTCGAGGCCCAGTCGGTGTTCGCGCTGATCTCGCCGCTGGGCACGGCCAACACGGCATCCATCCTGCCGTTGATCGAATCCAAGGGCATTCCCACCGTGGGCCCGGTGACGGGCGCGACCTCGCTGCGTGCGCCTGAGAACCGCCATGTATTCTTCCTGCGCCCCACCTACCGCGAAGAGACGCAGCGCCTGGTCAAGCAGATCGTGGACATGGGCCTCAAACGCATTGCCGTGGTGTACCTGGACAACCCGTTTGGCAAGGAAGTGCTCAAGGACATGTCCCGCGCGCTGGACGAGATCAAGGTCGAACGCGGTGGCGAGTTTGCACTGGCCGTGGACGGCAAGAACGGCGCTGAGCTGGCAGACAAGGTGGCTGCAGAGCGCCCGGGTGCGGTCCTGCTGGCCACCACGGGCACAGCCAACACCGCGTTTGTGCAGGCCTTCCGTGCCAAGGCACAGGGCGTGCCGCTGGCGGGGCTGTCGGTTACGGTGATCTCGTCCGAGCTGCCCAAGCTGGCTGCGTCCACACGGGGCCTTGCGCTGGTGCAGGTGTTTCCGGACGCGAATTCGCAAAAATCGGTGGTGGTGCGCAAATTTCAGAGCACCATGAAGGCCACCGGGGCCGACCCGGCCTTCTTGAACAGCGGCAGCGCGCTTGAAGGCTGGCTCAACGGCCAGATCATGATCGAGGGTCTCAAAAACGCGGGCAAGGACCTCACACGCGACCGCCTTCGCGCGGGCCTGGCCAGCATCCGTGCGCTGTCTTTTGGGGACTTCAACGTTGCCTTTGGCAACAAGGCGCCCTACATCGGCTCCGACGCGATCTACCTGGCCGTGTACGCGGAAAACGGGCGCCGGATCAGCTGACCCAGCCCCGTGTCACGCAGGGGTGCCAAGCGCGGCACCTCTGCCATCGGCTACACCCAGCCGATAGCCCCCAGCACCGCCCCGGCGCCCAGCATCCACAGCAGGTGCAGCCTGGTGCGCCACACCAGCACCACGGTCACGGCGCTGAGCAGCCAGAGGGGCCAAGCGGTGTCGAAGCTGCCGTGTGCGCGTGTCAGCACCCACGAGGTGGCCAGCAGCAGGCCAATGACCACCGGCGCCATGCCTTGTTTGAAGGCGCGCACGCCGCGCCGCTCGCGGTTGCGGTGGCCCCAGCGGGTGGCGGTCCAGGTCAGCAGGCTGCTGGGCAGCATCACGCCCAGCATGCACACCGCCATGCCCAGGGCGCCCAGCAGCCAGCCTGCAAGGCCTGGGCCGCCTGCGTTGATGCCCACGTTCCAGCCCAGCAGGGCGATGAACAGCACGTTGGGGCCGGGTGCTGCCTGGGCAATGGCGATGGATGCGTTGAACTGCGGGTCGGTGAGCCAGGCGTTGCGTTCCACCAGGTAGCGGTGCATGTCGGGCGCGGTGGCAATGGCGCCGCCCACGGCCAGCAGTGACAGTGACAGGTAGTACAGGAACAGGTTGAACCAGTCGCCCGCGCTCAGGGCCGTCAAGGGTGTGGTGAGGGTGGTGGCTGCATTCATGGCGCGAGCTTTCTCCACGTCAGCACGCAGGCCGCGCCACCGATCATCGGCAAAATCCAGAACAGAGGCCAGCGCAGCCACGCCATGGCCACGATGGTCAGCCCTGCAAACGCCACACACAGCGGGCGGCCCAACGGGTGGTTTTTGATCGACACAAACAGCTTGATGCCCACCCCCGCAATCAGCCCCGCCGCCACGGCGCCCATGCCGCGCAGCGCACCGGCCACGGCCGGGTGGCTGGCAAACTGCGCATAGACCACGGCCAGGGCCAGCACCAGGATCAGCGGAAAGGTCAGCATGCCCGCCAGCGCCGCCAACGCGCCGCGCAGACCAAAGTAGCGGTCGCCGATCATGATGCTGAGGTTGACCACGTTGGGGCCCGGCATGATCTGTGCCACGGCCCAGTCCTCGACAAACTCCTCGTTCGTCATCCAGCGCTTTTTCTCCACCAGCTCGCGCTGCACCACGGCCAGCACGCCGCCAAAACCTTGCAGGGCCAGCCAGGTGAAAGACCAGAACAGATCGGACGGGTTGCGGGGTTGGGGCCGGGGTGGGGATTCCGGGGGCGGGGAGGGCAGATCGGTGGCAGTGGCCATGGAAAATTGAGTAAAAATGGCTGCTAGCGCTTATCTGGTAAGCGTTGGAAGCTATTAAATCAGGAGTATTTGGGGTGCGCGGCTGGCGCTGCGGTGCACCCCGCACCATGTTACGCGCGCCACACGGGCTGCGCAGGGGGTGCGGCCCTCGTCTTGCGGCAAGGCAGGGCCGGTGATTGGCGTACACGCTGGGGGTTGCGTGCCGCTATGCTGCGTGTCGGCGCAGCGCGGCTCTGGCTGCGACTGCCACCTTTCGCCGACCCCACCAGGATTTCCCGCCATGAAACTCATCCGTTACGGCCAGCCCGGCGCAGAACGCCCCGGCCTGATCGACGCCACCGGCACGCTGCGCGACCTGTCCATGCTGCTGCCCGACATGGGCCCTGCCCAGCTCAACCCGCGCACGCTTTCTGCCCTGGTCGCCATCGACGCAAGCCGCCTGCCGCCCGTCTATGGCACACCGCGCCTGGGCAGCCCGGTGGCTGGGGTGGGCAAGATCGTGTGCGTGGGGCTCAACTATGCCGACCACGCGCGCGAGGCGGGCCTGCAGCCGCCCGCCGAGCCTGTGTTGTTCATGAAGGCCGTGACGGCGCTCAGCGGCCCCAACGACGATGTGCGCATTCCGCCCGGCGCCGTCAAGACCGACTGGGAGGTCGAGCTGGGCATCGTCATCGGCACCCGTGCGCGCCAGGTGGCCGAAGCCGATGCGCTGCAGCATGTGGCGGGCTATGTGCTGGCCAACGATGTGTCTGAACGCGCATGGCAGATGGAGCGCGGCGGCCAGTGGGACAAGGGCAAGAGCTACGACACCTTTGCCCCGATCGGCCCGTGGCTGGCCACGGTTGACGAGGTCCCCGACCCGCACGCCATCGACCTGTGGCTGGAGGTCAACGGCCAGCGCGTGCAAAACGGCAGCACCCGCAACTTCATCTTCGGCGTGCCCACCGTGGTGTCGTACATCAGCCAGTTCATGACGCTGGAGCCCGGCGACGTGGTGCTGACCGGCACACCCGCAGGTGTGGGGCTGGGGCAAAAGCCCGCCCCCTGGTTCCTCAAGCCCGGTGATGTGATGCGCCTGGGCGCCACGGGCCTGGGTGAACAGGTGCAAAAGTGCGTGGGAGGATGAGTCGGGCGGTGGGCCTGGTGCGGTTCACACGGCGCAGCGCTCTTGGGGCCGGACCTATTTGCCCAGCTTGCCGATCAGCAGATGGTCCTTGGTTCGCCAGCCAGCCTGCTCCGGGGTGCTGACCCTGAAGATTTTCAGGTCCGCCTGGCTGGCGTGCTTGACGCGGTAGACCTTGAAGCTGGCCTGGTTGGCATAGGCCACAAAGAACCAGATCGCATCGCCGCTGGCCTGGGTGGCGTAGTGCACCTCGTGCCAGCACAGGTCGGCCTGGCTTTCATGCGCCACCTCGCAAATGTGGGCGTCGGCCTGGTTTTCGTATTTCACTTCCAGGATCTTGGCCATGGGCATCCTTTCGGGCGGTGGTTCGGGCGGGAGGTTGTCCTTCCAAGGGTATCCAGACTTTGGGCGCGCCAGCCCCCGGGTTGCCCTGTAGAGATGTAAGATTTTGAGTAAAAACAGGGCCTGGCGTTTGATGGGAAAGCGCAAGCAGCTATCAAATTGGGAGTGCGAGGAGCAACCTGGGCCCGGTGGCGGGTCAGTTCTCCACCTGCACCGACTCTACAAACACCAGCTCGCAGGAATTGGCCCCGGAATCCGACCGTGTGAGCGAACTCGTCCAGCGCCAGCCGCTGGGGTGTGTCACCTCCACCAGCCTGCCGGTGATGCGGATGTAGGCCCCCGCACGGGCCTTTTTGAGCGCCCGCTCCACCACGGGCGTGGCTGCAATCATGTGCATGTTGGCTGACGATTCGATGATCTCCTGCAGCGGGATGGGCGGTTGGTCGCGCCAGGTGTAGCGGTACCAGCGGCCGCCCTGGGTGATGTTCAAGGCTTCGTACACCGCAGGGTCGGCCATGCGCTTCCAGCCCAGGGCCAGGTCCAGCGGGGACAGCTCGGCCTCCTTGCCCACGTAATAGTCTTCGCGCGACAACACCCGTGCGCGCACGGCAAACGTGGCCAGTGGCTTGACCTGGTAGCCCCGGAACTCGAAAGCCGCCTGGCTGGTGGCCTCCTGCACGGGGCTGTCTGCCAGCGGCTGAGAGACAGCGGCCAGCCCGTGGTTTTGCAGCCGCTGGTCGGCGTAGTGCACCCTGAGCTTCTCGACGGCAAAAAACGCCACGAGCAGGGCCATGGCGATCTTGAGGAGGGTGGAGACGTTCATGGGCTTTCACAAAAGTCACGGAATTGTGCACAGATGCACCGCCAGGTAACGCCGAAAGGCGCCTCACCGATTGGCGACATCTGCTGACAGCCCGGGGGGCCACCCCCCCGCAGCAGTGGGCCCGGGTGGCGTGCACAGTAGCGGAATGCGCGTGCAACCTTTTCCTCCTCCAGTCTGTGTTCCATGACCGCTGAGCTGTTACCCGCCCTGGGCTTTGTGCTGGTCGGCCTGCTGCTGGTGGTGATGACGCTGACCAGCTCATTCATCGCGCGCGTGCCGCTCAGCTCGGCCATCCTGTACCTGGCCGTGGGCGTTGGCATTGGGCCCTGGGGGCTGGGCCTGCTGGTATTGGACCCGGTGGGTGATGCCCCGCTGCTGGAGCGGCTGACCGAGATTGCCGTGCTCATCTCGCTGTTTACCGTGGGCCTGAAGCTGGATCTGCCCCTGCGCGACCGGCGCTGGCGCATTCCGGTGCAGCTGGCCACCGTGTCGATGCTGATCACCGTGGGCGCCATCACCGCCGTGGGCGTGTGGCTGCTGCACCTGCCGCTGGGCGCTGCCGTGCTGCTGGGGGCCATCCTGGCGCCCACCGATCCGGTGCTTGCGTCCGATGTGCAGGTGTCCGACCCGCAAGACCGTGATCGCTTGCGTTTTGGCCTGACGGGCGAGGGCGGCCTGAACGATGGGGCGGCGTTTCCGCTGGTGATGCTGGGTCTGGGCCTGATGTCGCTGCACGACCTGGGCGAGAGTGGCTGGCGCTGGTGGGCGGTGGACGTGCTCTGGGCCGTGGTGGGTGGCCTGGTGATTGGCTACCTGCTGGGCGTGGTTGTGGGCCGGGCCATCTTGTACCTGCGCATCCGCCACCGCGAGGCGCTGGGCCCGGACGAGTTCATGGTGCTGGGGCTCATCGCGCTGGCTTATGGCGTGGCCTTGTTGTGCCATACCTACGGCTTTCTGGCGGTGTTTGCTGCCGGGTTGGCGCTGCGGCGCGCGGCGGCGGAGCCAGCTGCGTCCGTGGCATCGCCTGCTCAAGGCGACAACAACGATGGTGAAGCTCCCGTGGCCGCTCAGGCGCCGGGCCACATGATGGAGTCGGTCGAGCGCTTCAACGCCCAGCTGGAGCGCCTGGCCGAAGTGACCGTGGTGCTGGTGGTGGGTGCGCTGCTTTCGGTGGTGGACTTTGGCACCGAGGTGTTGTGGTTTGTGCCCGTGCTGCTGCTGGTGATCCGCCCGCTGGCGGTGTATGCAGGGCTGGTGGGCGCCAAGGTAGAGCGCTCGCAGCGCCGCCTGATCGCATGGTTTGGCATCCGGGGCATTGGCTCCATCTACTACCTCATGTACGCCATCACACACGACCTGCACCCGGTGATTGCGCAGCGCCTGCTGGCGATCACGCTAGCGGTGGTGGTGGCATCGGTGCTGCTGCACGGGGTGTCGGTAACGCCGCTGATGCGGCGCTACGAGACCCGCAGGAAGACCAAGGCGCAGCGGCCACGGTGAGTTAGCAAGACCGGTTCAATCGAAAATGACCGCTAGCGCTTTATCCGTATGGTTTTATTGCTATGAGTTTTGCGGTTTTTGGGGGAGGTGCGCCTCCCGCTCGCCGCACCTCAGAGGCTGAGAGTTTTTTAGCCGTGCCCGAAAGGCGCGCGAAAACGCCTCGAATCTAGGCGCAAAGCACAGCCATAGCTCGGGCTATGGCGAGCATTTGCAACGACGAGCCGGGGCGTTTTCGCGTGCAAGGCGAGCATGGATAAAAGACTCTCAGCCTCTCAGACCCAGGTGTCGTGGCAGGGCACATGGGCGGGGGCCAGGTTGATGTACTGCACCAGCCGGGGCTGCGTGCCCCGATTGGGGCTGGGGCCATGGGGCAGGGCCTGGTGCCAGATCACCAGATCGCCCGCGCCCGCGCCGATGGGTGTGGCACCCAGCGCATGCAGGTCTTGCTGGCGGGGCTCGACCCCAGCGGGTAGCTGGGCCAGCCAGTCGCCCACCCGGCGGTGAAAACCTGGCACCAGGGTGAGGGCACCTTGTTCGGGGGGCGTGTCGGTCAGGTACAGGATGCCCTGGGTGGCAAAGGGAATAGGCTGGTGCAGGCTCACATCCCAGTGCATGCCCTGGCCGCCGTAGGGGTAGCCGGGGTGTTCTGGAGGGTTGAAGCCACAGCGGTCGGTGCTGCGCCACAGGTCTGCCGTGCCCCACAGCTGCGCAAATGCCTTGTGGATGCGCAGGGAACGTCGGTTGACGTCGAATGCCGGGTGCTGAAACATCTGCACCATGGTGTTGCGCGGGGCGTGGGCGTACCACGACTCCACATCTGCGGGGTCGGCGCGCACGGCTTCCCACACCGCCTGTGCGGCGGCGGCGCTGTGCTCTGGCGTGGTGGCCTGGCGTACCACCACATAGCCATGCTCGTCCCAATGCGCCAGGTCGTCCGCATTCAGCACGGGCTCCATCGCATCGATCCGGGCCTGCAGCTGCAAGGCCGCTTCGGGCGCCGGGCCGCCATCCACAAGGGCTTGAATCCGCGCCACGGTGGCGGCATCGGGCGCGCCCGCCGTGCGCACGATCCAGTCCTCAAAGGCAGCGAACTCCGGGGCCTCGCGCAGCACATATTGCATGGTCTGCTCCAGCCCCACACCCAGCGCGGCCAGCACGATCTGTGTGCGGTGGGCCTCCGCTTCGGCGCCCTTCAAACCCTGGCCCTGGCGTGCGGCCATCCAGCGTGACCAACAGCGTTTGAGGTGTGGGACCTGCAGGGCGCCCCTGTCCGCATCGGGCGGCAAGGAGCCAGACGCTGTTGGGGGCGTGGTGTTTGGGATCGGGGAGTGCATGGATGGAGCAAATCAAAAACGGTTCGGGGTCACAAGGCGCGGCCCGCGCCGAACCCTGCGCGCAGGCCTGCCGATTTTGCAGGGTGGTCCGCCATCACCGGGCCAGGGCCACATCGCCTGCTAGCCGCTGCGCCACCACATTGCGCACAGACGCCGGGGCGCTCTCCAGCAAGCTGGGCCATTCCGTTTTGGCCCGCGCCACCGTGTCGCGCAACAAGGCCAGGTGCCGGGGCACGCGCAGCAGCCCGGCCGATTTCATCAGGCCTTCCATGTCGTCCCAGGTCAGCGCCCGCAGGGTGTTGTCGATGGCGCGGTTCACGGCGTATTGCTGGTCGGGCACGCCATCAAAAAACGCGGCCACACACACCGGGTCGTACACCGGGGCCAGTTGCGGCACGCGGCCGTCGGGGTAGACCAGGGCCCAGTTTTTCAGGTGCGCGTCGGTGTTGCCCATCAGGATGAAGGCCACCATGCGCGCCAGAAACTCGCGCGTGTCCAACACCGGCTGGCGGCTCAGGCGGTTGAGCACGCGCAGCATGGTGGCCCAGTCCTGCAGCGCGCCCTTGCCATGGGTTTTGCCGTATTTCTGGCGCGGCGTGTAGCCCAGCACCTGGTTGAACTCTTCCATGTGCACGCGGGCGCCGCCGGGCAGGTGGTCAAAACGCTGCACGGCCAAAATTTCGTTGAAGGGCACGGCATCGGGCAGGTCGGCCTCAGCGCGGGTGATGACGCGCACATCGGCGCAATGCAGGCCCAGTGCCTTGCACAGCTGGTAGCCGGTGAACTCGTTGGCAACGAGGTCGGGGTGGGCGGTGGTGGGCAGCTTCAAGATCACGCTGCCCGCCGCGCCCTTGCGATGCACCGTGTAGCGGCGGCCGTCCTGCACCGCGCTGAACTTGGTCACCACGCCGGGCAGCGACGCCGCGTCTTCCACCGGGTATTCCACAAACCCCGGCTCCAGCACATCGAGCCCCTGCGTGGTGTGCCAGTGCCGCACCACGTCCGGGATGCCGTCTTGCGCAGGCACGGGCTCCACCTCCAGCGCGCCCATCAGGTCGTGGCCTGCGGCGGCCAGCAGCTCGAACTCGTCATCGGGGCTACAGCCGCGCTCGTGCGCAAGCCGCTCGCGGTTGTGGCCCTCGGGCAGCAGGTTCTGAAAATACACCGGCCAGCGCCCATCGGTGCGCACCAGCCGCGCATCGCGCGCCGACGCGAGGATCTGCTGCGTCGCGGCCTCGTCGGCCCCCTGAAAGCTCAGCGACAGGGTGGGGCGCTGCGGGTTGCGGATGTAGCTCTCGTCAAACGACACGCGCAGGATGTCGCCGTATTGCGAGAGGTAGCCAATCGGCTCGCTACCGCCCGCCGCCCCGTCCGCCTTCGCCGGGCGGTGCAGGTACAGGCGCAGGTAGCGGATGGACGTGCTCATGGAGTGTTGGCGGAATGGGTGCGCACGTGGTGACCGCTATTGGTCAGCGTCGCATGCCGTCCACCACGGATGGCGGCGCATCCACGCCCTCGGGCTGCCCCAGAAACTTGCCCCCCGACTGGATGAACGCCTCCAGACTGGGCCGCAGGCTGCTGGGCACGGCAATGATGTCCATGCCCAGCACGCGGGCCATTTCAGCCAGGGTGGAATAGCGCGGGTCCAGGTCGCCGCCTTCGGTGCGCTGCACCGTCATGCGGCTAAGGCCTGCACGCTCGGCAAGCTGGGCCTGGGTCATCTGGTGGGCCTTGCGGGCGGCGGCAAGGGTAGGTATGAGGTCAGTAGACATGATGCTATTTATACTCTTAATATTCTAAAAGAGTATAAATTTTATCTTTTCGCAAAGTTTTTTGACCCAACGGGAGCGAGAAGTGGCGGGTATGCCGCTACAGGTCAGGCCCAGTCTGTGCCACTGTTCCGGCGGGACTGCCCGGAACGGGCGCATTGCAGCGGTTGCTGTCGGTGATGTCGGCCCTCTGAGTTCACGGTCTGGGCCACTCAGCGCTCATTCACGCGCATACGACACCTCGGACCCAGTGGCCTGGTTCAAAGTTCGGCTGACCTTGCCAGCCAGCCGGTACGTTCACCACACCCGAACCTCTATTGA
The DNA here is from genome assembly GCF_057808995.1 of Acidovorax sp. FG60. Taxonomy (NCBI): domain Bacteria; kingdom Pseudomonadati; phylum Pseudomonadota; class Betaproteobacteria; order Burkholderiales; family Comamonadaceae; genus Acidovorax; species Acidovorax sp. FG60. Next base: position 1,276 of record NZ_JBMDJC010000026.1, on the reverse strand, counting down.
CATCGGCCCATTCGGCGTGGACTTGCATGCAGCTCAATGAACCCGCAGCACCTCAAATTGCTGTCTGATTGAAGCGACCTGTATCGACACCTCGTCACCCTCGCATTTACCCAGCATGGCCCCGCCCAAAGGGGCCTCGCTGCTGATGACCTGAACGAGCTGTGCGCCGCTGACCAACTTCATGCTGCCCCCATCCGGGCCGAGGAAGAGCTGCTGCTGCTTGTCGTCAGAATCAACCAGGCAGACCAGCGCGCCGAGCTGGATACCTTTGCTGGCGTCGTAGGGGCGCGGGCGGAATTGGCGCCAATTGGCTATCGCCTGGCGGATGGCTTCGGCGCGCCGAGCTTGGCCGGTGGCCAGGTAGGCGGCTTCGAGTCCTAATGTGTCGTATTTGTTTTCGGCGATGTTTTCTTCGTGAGTGGCCGTTTCATGGGCCGCCCGCATTGCCTGTTCTGCTTGCACCAGGTCTTCGGCGAGCCGTTCCAGCACCTGCTTCTGCAGCAAAAATTTATCCATGATGAAGGGTCGGCATCTCGAACAAGCGGGGGTAAGTCTTGATTGTGAAGGACTCCACCAGCCCTCGACGCTCTTGTTGGCTGCCGTGACCTTCAGCTAAGTGCACGCTGCTACCGATGAGATCATTGATGGAGCCCATTGCCAGGTACGAAGGGATAGACTGAGCTATGCAAAGATTTCCCCTCAGCGTTGTTGCAGCCGTTCGTTGGTTGGCTTTGGCAATTTTTTGCTTCGGCATTGTCACTGTCGGCCAAATGCTGATTTTTTATCAGGTCACGCGTTGGGGGAAGTTTGTCTGTCCAGAAGGGTGGTGGCGTTCGTCGCCCGGACTATGTGCTTTTCCACCCGTATCAATTTCGATCTGGTCGATTAGCTACGCTGCAGTTTCGATACTTCTTGTTTGCACTGGCGTGTTGCTCGCGCCCTCACATAAGCTGAAAGCTTGCGCGACCATGCTGATCGCGTTGATGAGTTGGCAAGCCTACATCCTCATCGCCAAATCGTTTTCTTGGGTGGCTCTCGGGTCGCTGTGTGCAGTGGTTGGCATAGCAACATGCTTTGGCCTTGGCGCACTGGCTTCGCGTAGCCCATCATTGCGGCGAACGTACGCAAATATTCCCGCTCCTCAGTAGATCAAGCATCCGTTGCCGGTAGCCCTGGACGGCTCGTATGGTCAATAGCAACAGTCGTTGCAACGGGTGCAACGGGCCCATGTCCGACATTCGACAACCTTCATGTGAACTGGTCATAAAACACCTCA
>NZ_JBMDJC010000025.1:0-79205 GCF_057808995.1 Acidovorax sp. FG60 | reverse complement strand
GTCACCACATTTCTGCAGAACCGCCTCAGTAGCGAAGCCCTCGACTATAGCACTAGTTTGGAGGGCAAGAAGAATTTTCGAGAGCAATCTTTACACCCCCCTCGAAAGACCGATAGCCCGGCTTTCACACTCGCCACTTTTCCAACAGCTTCTCGGGACTCAAGCTATCGTAACCCTCAAACGGTTGATGGATCCAGGGGTTGGTCGGCAGGAATTCCACTGAATAGTCTGGCGTGAACGTCGACAAGCCCTTTGTCCAGATCACAGCGCTGCGCAGTTCGGTGATGGGTGCATAGTTGGTCTTCAACATGTTGATCACCGCATGCAAGGTGTGACCCGAGTCCGCAAGGTCATCCACCAGTAGCACCTTGCCTGCGATCTCACCCTTGGGCGTCGTGATGAACCGCGCGATATCCAGATGCCCCTGCACCGTTCCAGCCTCGGCACGGTAAGAACTTGTGGACATGATGGCCAAGGGCTTGTCAAAGATGCGGCTCAAAATATCGCCAGGACGCAACCCTCCCCGGGCAAGGCACAGGATCGTGTCGAACGCCCAGCCCGATTGGTGCACCTTGAGCGCCAGCTTCTCAATAAGACTGTGGTACTCGTCATAGCTGACGTAAAGGTGTTTGCCGTCTTCGGTCAACATGCGGTAGCTCCTGGATAGATAGCTGTGGGTGCGGAAGTCATTGGCAATTTCAAATCATCAGCCAGCGACATAAGGGTGACGCATCATGATGGTGTGATCACGGTCGGGGCTCGTGGAGATCATATCGATAGGCACACCCGTAACCTGTTCAATACGCTCCAGATAACGGCGAGCGCTCTGTGGCAGTTTGACGTAGTCAGTCACGCCAACGGTGGACTCACTCCAGCCTGGCAACGTCTCGTAGACAGGCTTGCAGCGTGCGATATCTTCCGCGCCCATGGGCAGAAGATCGATGTGCTCACCGTCGAGTTCATACCCGGTGCAGAGCAATAGTTCTTCCAGCCCGTCCAGAACATCCAGTTTGGTGATACACAAACCGGAGAGGCCATTGACCTGAGCGCTCCGCTTGAGCAGCGCAGCATCGAACCAACCGCATCGACGACTACGCCCCGTGGTCACCCCCTTCTCAGCGCCCACCGTACTCATGTGATACCCAGGCGTACCAGGTACTTCCCAGTCCAGTTCCGTCGGGAAAGGGCCGCCGCCAACGCGGGTGCAATACGCTTTGGTAATACCGAGTATGTAATGCAACATACCGGGACCGACGCCCGAGCCAGCCGCTGCGTTCCCGGCTACACAATTGCTCGAAGTGACATAGGGGTAGGTCCCATGATCCACATCGAGTAGCGTACCTTGTGCGCCCTCAAACAGAAGATTGGCACCATCTCGGTGGGCGTCGTTGAGCTCGCGCGATACATCAGCCATCATGGGCTTAAGCAACTCTGCATGGCGCATCGCTTCTGCATAAACCACATCGAACTGAACCTTGCCGTCCTCGATATAAGGCTTGAGTGCATCACCAAACGCGAAGGCGCCCGAGCGCAGATAGGTCGTAAGGATATGGTTATGCAGATCCAGCAATTCACGAAGCTTGGCAGCAAACCGCTCGGGGTACTTCAAGTCTTGCACCCGCAGGGCACGACGGGCAATCTTGTCTTCATACGCGGGGCCAATACCGCGACCAGTAGTTCCGATTTTTTCCGTTCCACCCTGTTCACGAGCAGCTTCACGCGCCACATCAATGGCTGCATGGAACGGAAGAATCAGCGGGCAAGCTTCGCTAATTCGCAAGCGTGAACGCACTTCGACGCCCGCTTTTTCAAGGCCTTCGATTTCCTCAAACAGCTTGGCTGCCGACAAGACAACACCATTGCCGATGTAGCACTTGACGCCTGGGCGCATGATGCCACTAGGGATCAGATGCAGCGCCGTCTTGACGCCATTAATGACCAGTGTGTGGCCCGCGTTGTGCCCACCTTGAAAACGGACGACACCTTGTGCACTTTCGGTCAGCCAATCAACCAGCTTGCCTTTGCCTTCGTCACCCCACTGGGTTCCGACCACCACTACGTTGCGACCTTTGGTTGCTTTCATCTCAAACCCAATTCAATTGTCAATTGCTTAAACAGCCTGCACGACCCAGCGGCCCGCAATCTGCACCAGTTCCCGATCACAGTGGAACTCGTCCACTTCGCTCTCATGCCCCGGCAAAACACAAACCACCGTCTCACCAGACGTGCGGAGTTCCGCGATGGCTGCATTCACTTCATCCGACTCTCCCCAGGGAGCACGGATAGCAGCTTTCAATGCCCGTGGAGAGACCACGCCCACTACCTGCTTGATATCCAGACTAAACCCCGCTGCGGGACGATTGCGGCCGAACACAGCCCCCACCTCGTCATAGCGGCCACCTCGAACGAGCGCATCGCTTGCGCCCGGGGCATAGATCGCAAAACGCGCACCGCTGTAGTAGGCATAGCCACGCAGATCGGCCAGATCAAAAGTGACAGCAGCCCCCTCAAGGCGGGATGCCAGCCAATTCAAATTTGATAGCACTTGAGATATGCCAGGAAAGCGCTGGAAGGCTTTTTTTGCTTCAATCAACACACCCTGATCACCGTAGAGCTGAAGCAACGCCAACAAACCCTCGCGCGACTCCACAGGGAAATCTCGGGTCAATGCCGCGAGTTCAGCGGCGTCCTTGGCTGCCAGTGCCGCATGGATACCGCTCAACACCTGGGCATTCACGGACACGCCCGCCAGAAGATTGCGCACGATGCGTACATCCGCCAGATCAATCGTGGTGCTGGGCACATTGGCAATGCGCAAGCATTCCCGGGCGAGCTGCAACGCCTCAAGATCAGCCTCCAGCCCAGCATGTCCGAAGATTTCTGCGCCGAACTGGAGCGGCTCGCGGGTGGCATGCGGACGATCAGGCCGGGTATGCAACACTGGCCCGCAATAGCAGAGGCGAGTCACGCCCTTGCGATTGAGCAAATGCGCGTCAATTCGAGCGACCTGGGGGGTAGTGTCCGCTCGAAGCCCCATGGATCGCCCTGAGAGCTGGTCCACGAGCTTGAAGGTCTGGAGATCGAGGGCCTCTCCCGTACCTGTCAGCAGGGATTCAAGATGCTCCAGCAACGGGGGCATGACTAGCTCATAGCCGTAGCAGCGGGCTGTATCAAGCAGCCCGCGACGCAATTCTTCGATGTGCCGTGCTTCGGACGGCAAGACATCGGCAATGTGATCCGGAAGGACCCAAGCAGACATGGAAAAAAGGGGAGGCTGTTAAAACCGTGATTCTACCGGGAGCGGCGAAGAGCCCAGAGAGACTCCACCCGCTACCGGCTCTGGCGCTGTTCAGAACCAGAGCATCAACACGCCAGCAACGATTGCCAGCAAACCGAAAAACCGAATCTGTCCATCCTGCAGCAGCGCAATCTGAGCGACTGCACGTCGCCAACTCTGAGGCGAAAGAAATGGCAGTAGTCCCTCAATCACCAGCACCAAGGCGAGCGCTGCCCAGAGGCTTTCCGAATCCACAGCGGCAGGATGTCGAAAATCAGCAGGGGACTACTTCCGGGGTGCTGCAGGCATAGCCGCAGAGTTTCCACCTCGGAATGTCTTGAAAAACTCTGATGACGAGGGGTCAAGAACCATTACATCGCTCTTCTTGTTGAAGCTGGATTTGTAGGCTTCCAGGCTCCGGTAGAACTGTGCAAACTGCGGATCCCGCCCAAACGCCTCGGCATAAATGCGCGCGGCTTCGGCGTCACCTTCGCCTTTGATCTTCTGAGCATCCCTGTAGGCATTGGCAATAGTAATCTCACGCTGGCGGTCTGCATCAGCACGAATTTTTTCACCTTCCGCCGCACCCGTAGAACGGAGTTCATTGGCCACGCGCTTGCGCTCGGCCTCCATGCGCCGATACACCGATTCCGTAATCGCCTCCACGTAATCGACGCGGGTAATGCGAACATCGACAACATCCACACCCCACGGCTTAGCGCCACGAACGGTCTCCAGCACTTCACGCTTCACATCCGCCATCAGTGCTTCCCGCTTCAGGGAAAGAAGCTCCTTGACGGTGCGCTTGTTGATTTCCTCCTGGAAAGCATTGCGCACCACGCGATTGAGTTGCATCGCTCCGGCACTCTCATCCAGTCCAACGTTGCGGATGTACTCCGTTGGCTCGGAGATACGCCACCGCACATACCAGTCGATGACCACCCGTTGCTTCTCCGCAGTCAACATGGGTTCCGTGTCACTGCTATCCAGTGTCAAAAGGCGTTTGTCGATGTACGACACGTTTTGAAAAGGCGGCGGCAGCTTGAAATTCAAGCCTGGCTCTGTGATCACTTCCTTGATCTGCCCCAGGGCGTAAAGCACACCAAACTGGCGCTGGTCCACCACAAAAAGCATGGAGCTCATCAGGGCCAGCACCACCAAGAGGGTAGATGCAATAAATCCGACTCTGTTCACGAGTTGCTCCTAGCGAGATTCACGATCGCGTGTGCGACTGCTGTCACGCGCGCGGGGGTCATTCGAAAAAGTGGTCGAAGGGGCTGCAGGCACTGCAACGGGGGCCGTAGTATTTGCAGCGGGAGCATCCGATGCACCTCCCCCGCTGGCAACACTTTGCATGATCTTGTCCAGTGGCAAATACAAAAGGTTGGAACCCTGCCGTGATTCAACCAGCACCTTGGTTACGTTGCCATAAATCTGCTGCATCGCCTCCAGATACATGCGGTCGCGGGTCACCTGTGGTGCCTTCTGATACTCCGCCAGAATCGAAGAAAACCGCTGCGCATCACCTTGTGCCTGGGCAACAATCCGAGCCTTGTAGGCTGCAGCTTCTTCGTTCAAGCGCGATGCGGACCCCACTGCACGCGGAATCACATCATTGGCATAGGCTTGGGCTTCATTCTTGGCCCGCTCACGCTCCTGCCCCGCTTTGAGGACATCGTCAAAGGAGGCCTGAACCTGCTCAGGTGGACGGACACCACCTTGCTGCAGATTGATACCTACCACCTCGACACCTACCTTGTAGCGATCCAAGATGGTTTGCATGAGTGTGCGGACACGGGGAGCGATCTGATCACGCTCTTCGGCCAATGCCGTATCCATGCGCATCTTCCCGACCACCTCCCGAACTGCCGTCTCCGCAGCTTGAACCACCGCATCCGAAGGGTTCTTGCTTTCAAACAGCCACGCGCGGGCGTCACTCAAGCGGTACTGGACCGCGAACTTGATCTCGACGATATTTTCATCTTCCGTGAGCATGGCCGACTCACGCAGACCGGTGCTCTTGATGATGCTGTCTCGCCCCACATCGGCTGACCGAATCTGGGTGACAAATACCAGTTCGTGGCGCTCGATGGGGTACGGCAAACGCCAGTTAAAACCTGCACCCACGGTGCTTTTGTACTTCCCGAACTGGGTAATGACCGCCTGCTGACCTTCCTGAACAATAAAAAACCCTGTTCCCATCCAGATCACAAAGACAATCCCAGCGATCAGCCCCACGCCCACACCAGCGCTCTTCATATCTGGCTGGAAGCCCCCCCCCGAACTACCACCGTTGCCCGGACCACGGCCACCGCCGTTCTTGGAGCCAAAAAAACCTCCGAGCTTCTTGTTGAGGTCGCGCCAAAGCTCATCAAGGTCGGGCGGCTGTCCATTGCTAGGCCGCTGATCACCGCCCCGATTTCCGGCTGGAGGAGGCGCAGCAGGACGCTCCTCCGGACGTGCACCGTCGTCTGCCTTGTTATCGTCGCCGCGCCCCCACCGAGGGTCATTCAGATTGAACATGCCCCGAATACGTTCTGGCAGCGAAGCCCAGCGTAGGGTGCGATTTTGAAAATTCATGCGCAAAGTCTCTGGTTCTCTGGATGGCATTGGTAATGCTGGCATTGTGCCCAATCAGGGCGCGGCCCCTGGCAATTCAATGGCGGCATCAGGGGTCATGCATTTTTGAGCGGCAAGTACCCTTAGCGAGAGCGCATGGCGCAGGGCATCCAACCCCTCACCAGAACGAGCACTCACGAACAAGCGCGGGAAGACATGCCCATCCACGTCGTACTGGTCTTCAAGAAGCGGGGGGCGCTGCTCAGCCTGTAGAGAATCCAACTTGTTGAACACAAGTATCTGGGGGATGTCAGCTGCACCAATCTCGTTCAAGACCTTTTGAACCTGAGCCATTTGTTCAGGAAAGCCCGGATTGGAGGCATCCACTACGTGGAGTAAAAGGTCCGCATCAATGGCCTCTTGCAACGTTGCCTGGAATGCATCCACCAAGCCATGAGGAAGGTCCCGAATGAACCCTACGGTATCCGAGAGGGATACCGATCGCCCAGCATCGCCCAAATAGAGTTGCCGTGTTGTGGTGTCCAGTGTTGCAAACAATTGGTCTGCAGCGTAGGCGCGAGCCTTCACCAGCGCATTAAAGAGCGTGGACTTACCAGCGTTGGTGTACCCCACCAATGAAATATTGAACGTATCGCGTCGCTCACGCTGCCTTCTCTGGGTGGTCCGCTGGCGCTTGACCTTCACGAGGCGCTCACGCGTGCGCTTGACAGCGTCGCCAATCATCCGACGATCCAGTTCAATCTGTTTTTCACCCGGGCCGCCGCGCGCACCAATGCCCCCTGTCTGGCGCTCGAGATGCGACCAGCGGCGCACAAGGCGGGTGCTGAGATACTGCAATCTTGCCAACTCCACCTGGAGTTTGCCCTCGTGGCTGCGGGCACGTTGCGCGAAGATCTCCAAGATCAACAACGTTCGGTCATTGACTGGAAGCTCAAGGTGACGCTCCAGGTTTCGCTGCTGCGCCGGACTGAGAGACTGATCGAACAAGACTTCCGCCGCGCCATGCATTTGTGCCAACGTACGGATTTCATCCGCCTTGCCACTACCAATAAACAAGGCCGCATCCGGTGCCTTGCGTTTGCACGTCAAGCGGGCGACAGGCTTCATACCAGCTGTCTGGGCAAGCAATCCCAACTCTTCGAGATCGGCGTCGAAGTGAGGAAGACCAAAATCAACCCCAACCAGAAGCACCGGGGTGCCATCTCCCGACGAAGCGGTCATCGATTGCAAAGTGGATTGCCCCCTGGCCCGATCAGGGCAAGACGCGAAAACGGCAACACAAACAACAACTTAAGCGTTGTTGCTATCTGCATCAGAGGTGTCGGCAGTAGAGAAGTTGACCGCGCGGCCCGGCACGATGGTGGAAATGGCATGCTTGTAGACCATCTGGGTGACTGTATTGCGCAGCAACACCACGTACTGATCAAACGATTCGATCTGCCCCTGCAGTTTGATTCCGTTCACGAGATAGATGGAAACAGGAACATGCTCCCGACGCAAAGCGTTGAGGAAGGGGTCTTGCAAAAGCTGGCCTTTGTTGCTCACGATATTCTCCGTGTTCAAAAATGTTGTTGTAAACCAGCACCTTACCACAGCACGGAGCACAACCCCGCCTCAGGATGCATGGCCCTTTGGGAATCCAGCCTTTGACTTAGGCTTCCTCTTTATCAGCGAAAGGGTTGTGCGATGTCTTCATCTCTATCCGGAGCGGTGTACCCACCAAGTCGAATTCTTTGCGGAAGCGGCCCTCCAGAAAGCGCTTGTAGGCATCTGTGACGTGTTCCAACGAATTACCATGGATGATGATCACCGGGGGATTCATGCCCCCCTGATGGGCATATCGCATCTTTGGCCGGAACATGCCTGCGCGTTTCGGACTCTGAAATTGAACAGCTTCTAGCAACAGGCGCGTCAATACTGGCGTTGACATCTTGCAGGTTGCCGCCTTGTGGGCTTGGGCAATCGATGCCCACACCGGCCCCAAACCCTGCCGTTTTTTTGCAGAAATGAAATGCAAGGACGCAAATTTCAGAAATGCGAGCCGGGTCTCGATAGACCGCTCCAGCAACTGACGCTGGTAGTCATCAACGGCATCCCACTTGTTAACCGCAACAACCACGGCTCTCCCGCTCTCCAAGATGTACCCCGCAATGTGCGCATCCTGATCAGTGACACCCTGGGTAGCGTCGAGCAACAGCAGCACCACATTGGCCGATTCAATGGCTTGGAGCGTCTTGACGACCGAGAATTTCTCTATCGCCTCGAAAACTTTTCCCTTGCGGCGCAATCCCGCCGTATCCACCAATTCAAAGCGCTGCCCATTGCGTTCGAAGGGTACCGTGATCGCATCACGGGTCGTTCCCGGCATATCAAACGCAACCAGACGCTCTTCGCCGAGCCAGGTGTTGATCAGCGTCGATTTGCCAACATTCGGCCGACCTGCCACAGCAAGTTTGATGATGCCTTTGTCAGATTCAACATCAGAGTCGTCAGGGTCAGGAAGCTGAAGCGGCTCCAGCGCAATCTCCACCAGGCTTCGGATACCCTGCCCATGGGCAGCAGACACAGGGTAAACCTCGCCCAGACCCAGCTCATAGAACTCGGCGAGTTGCACGCCTTCCAGCATCCCTTCGGCCTTGTTGGCAACAAGTACACAAGGTTTACCAAGGCGGCGCAAGTAATTCGCGATGTCATGGTCTTGCGCAGATACACCTGCGCGCGCATCCACTACAAAAATGACCACATCAGCTTCAGCAACGGCCTGCTGCGTCTGCTTGGCCATTTCCTTGTAAATTCCGCTCGATGCATCAGGCTCAAAACCGCCGGTATCGATAACGATGTACTCGTGCTTGCCCTGCTTGCCATTGCCGTAATGCCGGTCACGCGTAAGCCCTGCAAAGTCCGCAACAATGGCGTCGCGGGACTTGGTCAGGCGGTTGAAGAGCGTGGACTTGCCGACATTCGGACGCCCCACGAGGGCGATAACTGGCTTCATTAAATAAAATCCATCAATCTGGACGGAATCCGTAGACACCACCATTGCGAGTAACCACCACCAACGTATCTGCGGCCACAGCGGGTGCTGCGGCGATGCCAGATCCGTCCGTGGCGATGCGGTTGAGCGGAGAACCATCCGTGCGGGATAGCAGGTGAACGAGGCCTGTGTCGTCCCCGACTACGACGGAGCGGCCCAACAACAAGGGCGCCGTCAGTTTGCGGTGTTTGAGCCTGTCGGTGGCCCACAGACGCGAACCATCGCTGCGACGCCACGCCATGACCGTGCCATTGCCCTCAGCACCGAACAGGGCCTCCCCGTCTCCATGCACGCCATCGGCACCACTGGCGGGTTGCGCCCAGGTCACTGCGCCTCTGGCAGCATTGACACAACCCACAGCCGTCTGGAAGGCACGTGCGCAGATGGAATCACCTACTCTGCTGGTACGCCCAACCAACTCAACCAGTCTCTCAACATCATTGGTCCCCCGCGCACTCGCCAAAGGAGCCTCCCAACGAACGCTGCCATTGTCTGGATTCAGACCTACGACACGGCCGGAAAACCCCGCAACCAAGGTGTCTCCAACAGCCAGCAAAACGCCCGCCTGGCGCAAAACCAGAGGCTCACCGGGGCGCTGCTGACTCCAGAGTTTGCGGCCCGACACCGCATCAAATGCCGCCAAAGAACGATCGGCTGAAAGCACAAATACGCGTCCACCAGCAACGAGAGGGGGGGTGAATACTTGCGCAGCCATTGATTGGCGCCACCGCTCGCGGCCAGCATCCAGAACGATCAAGGTGTTGCTGCGGGAAACAACCGCAGCCGATTTTCCGTCGCTACCCACCCCCGCAGACAAAGGCTCTGAAAGCGCTACACGCCAGACGTCGCCACCGGTTCGGGCGTCGATGGCCGCCACAACCCCGTCGGAGGAGGCAACAGTCACCACATTGCCTGCGGAATGGACATCAAGCGGCAATCCAGCAACGCTGCCAATGCGCGCAGTCCAAGCCTGCCGCACACCCAGCACCGCAACATTGGCCCCCAGATCTGCCGGCATCGGCTTGGAGTTCCCGCTGCTCCACAGCGAGCATCCAGCCAATGTGACAACCAGGACCGCTGAAGAAATGCACCGCAGGCCGAACACCCTGCCCTTTGCGCCGTCTTCACAAATGAATGCCATGGCTATTTCACCCCATCAATGGATCCGGCGGCAGCTACTGCAACACCTTGTGGAGAAACACCCAGAGCACCGAGCTTTACCTCCACAAGACGACGGTACTCCACCCCCTCCTCGAAGGACTTATAGGCCTTGGCATACTCCGCAATAGCTTCCGCACGCTTATCCTGCAGCAGATAAATGTCTCCCTTTCGATCTGCAAAGACCGCTTCAAACTCCAAAGGAGCGCTTCCAGACAACTGCTTGAGTGCGTCGTCGTAGTTTTTTTGATCCATCAGCACGCTGGCCAAGCGAACCTTGGCCAAGGCCTTGAGACCATCATCTCCCGACTGAGCAGCCACCCAGGCAAGCGCCTCCTTGGCGCCATCAGCATTGCCTGCCTCAACCATGGTCTTGGCCAATGCAAGCCCCGCCTGACTGGCCTGGGTAGTGCCCGCATACTTAGCCTTGAGGTCGGCAAACGCCTGAGCCATGCGCGCCTGGTCACCCGCTCGGGCAGCCACGTCTACAGCATCGTAGAGCGCTGCGGCCTGACTTGCCTGCCGGTTCTGCCAATACTGGTATCCGTTCCAGGCGACCAAGGAGCCTGCCACCAAAATCAGCACGGAGCTGATGAGGGTGCCCCAGGTGTTCCAGAAATGCTTGAGCTGATCAAGCTGCTCTTGTTCTTCGAGATCAAGGTGATTTGCCATGGAATGTGTTCTGTTTAGCGGTTGGATTGTAGGTTGGAGGCCCAATCGGCCAGGGAATCTAGCGGATGGTCAGCCTGTGCACCCACACCATCGCGCAATGACTTGACGACAACCATCCCCCGGGACAGCTCATCCTCCCCAAAGACCAGCGCGTGCTGCGCGCCACTCCCATCTGCCTTCTTGAATTGGGATTTCATGCTGCCCATACCCTCGCCCCCTGCAGGCGCGGCATGCATCTGCACACTGAGGCCCAACTGCCGCAGGCGCTCAATGGTGGTCACAGCCACGGGCAGCGCCGCCACAGAGGGGATCACGGCATAGACATCAGGTACAAGGGCTGGGACCGTGCTGGTCTGCTCCTTGAGCAGTTCAAGCACACGCTCAACCCCAAGCGCCCAACCCACCGCCGGGGCTGCCTTGCCACCGATCTGCTCTATTAGATAGTCGTAGCGACCACCACCACAAATGGTGCCCTGCGACCCCAGTTGATCAGTGACAAACTCAAAGACCGTAAGGTTGTAGTAGTCCATGCCCCGAACCAGCCGGGGGTTCACTGTCCAGGCCACACCGTTGGCGCTCAGAATGGACTTCACAGCATCAAAGTGCGCGAGCGACTTTGCCCCCAGAAAATCAATCAATCGAGGCGCGGCCTCCACCACAGCCTGCATAGCGGGGTTCTTGGTATCCAGAATGCGCAACGGATTGCTATGCAGACGCCGACGCGCTTCCTCATCCAGCACCTCGACATGCTGTTCCAGGTACGAAATCAGCGCTGCTCGGTGCGCCTTGCGTTCATGCGGTTCACCCAGGCTGTTCAGTTCCAGGCGCACGTTCTGCAACCCCAGTTCGCGCCACAGCGAGTGGGCTAGAAGAATCAATTCCGCATCGACCTCCGCACCAGGAAAGCCGAGCGCTTCAGCGCCAATCTGGTGAAACTGGCGATACCGCCCGCGCTGCGGACGCTCATGGCGGAACATGGGCCCCATGTAGTAGAGGCGCTTGCCTCCGTCATACAGCATGGAATGTTCAGCGACTGCGCGAACCACCCCTGCAGTCGCTTCGGGACGCAAAGTGAGATGCTCGCCATTGAGACGATCCTCAAATGAGTACATCTCTTTTTCGACGATGTCCGTGACCTCACCGAGGCCACGAACAAACAGCGCCGTGGGCTCAACAATCGGCGTACGGATGTTGCGATAGGCATATCGAGCCATAAGGGTGCGGACCTTGGACTCCAGCCACTCCCATCGGGCGGATTCAGGAGGCAGGATATCGTTCATGCCTTTCACGGCCACCAGCTTTTCCGGCTTGGTCGACGAAGCGCTTTTTTCGTTACTCACAACTGTTCTTTTCTCTATCTGGCAACTATTCGAAGGACATCACCCACCATCTCAAGATAGCGGCTCAGTATCAATCAGGGTAAGGCGAGCAACGCTCAGGCCAAAGTCACAGCGGCGGCGCCAAAACGCTTTTCGATGTACTGCTCGACAATTTGGTGGAATTCATGGGCGATGCTGTCACCCCGCAGCGTCATCGCCTTCTCGCCATCAATGAACACAGGGGCTGCTGGCGCCTCCCCCGTACCAGGCAGGCTGATGCCGATGTCCGCGTGCTTGCTCTCACCAGGCCCATTGACAATGCATCCCATCACCGCAACACGCAAGTTTTCGACGCCAGGATAGCGAACGCGCCATACAGGCATCTGGGCACGCAGAAAATCATCAATCTGCTTGGCGAGGTCCTGGAACGTGGTGCTGGTAGTGCGACCACAGCCAGGACACGCCGTGACACTGGGAACAAATACACGCAAACCCAGAGCCTGCAGTATCTCGGAGGCCACCACAACCTCCTGTGTGCGCGCTTCACCGGGCTGGGGCGTCAGAGACACGCGAATGGTGTCACCAATACCCTCCTGCAGCAACACAGACAACGCAGCAGCCGACGCTACTGTGCCTTTGGTTCCCATGCCTGCTTCCGTGAGTCCCAGGTGCAAAGGGTAGTCGCAGCGGCGTGCCAGTTCACGGTATACAGAAATCAGGTCCTGCACACCGCTAACTTTGCAGGACAAGATGATTTGGTTGCCATCAAGGCCCATTTCTTCGGCCCGGCGCGCAGATTCAATGGCCGAGGTAATCAACGCCTCGTACATCACTTGGCGTGCTTCCCAAGGAGTAGCACGGCGGCTGTTGGCATCCATCAAATCAACCAGCAAGTCCTGGTCAAGGCTGCCCCAATTCACACCAATACGCACGGCTTTGTTCCAGCGAATGGCTGCATCGATCATCTGGCCGAACTGCCGATCCCTCTTGTCGCCCTTGCCTACGTTGCCGGGATTGATGCGGTACTTGGAGAGCGCCTGTGCGCACTCAGGAAAATCCGTAAGAAGCCGGTGCCCGTTGTAGTGAAAGTCCCCCACCAAGGGGACGCTTTCTCCCATACGGTCCAATTGTTCACGAATGTAGGGTACTGCCGCTGCGGCCTCAGGGGTGTTCACCGTAATACGGACGAACTCCGAACCGGCCTGCGCCAGTTCCTTGACCTGAATGGCCGTGCCAATGGCATCCACGGTGTCTGTGTTGGTCATGGACTGCACTCGCACCGGAGCATCCCCGCCCACGGTCACCACGCGCGATCCCCACACAATCCTGGCTTGGCGGGACCGTCGTGGCAAGGGGGACGCTACCGCAATGGGCTCCATCTCACAAGGTAACCGTTCCATTATTTCACCTCGAAGCGAGCTACGTTCTCACGGGACACAGGCGTCAAGTCAAAAGGCTTTCCGCGCACGAATACCTCTGTCACGTCGGCACGACCAATCACCACGGCCAGCGGCATTTGGCCTGCGACAGACACCGACTCACCCGCCGCAAGATTCCTTTGCAACGCCACGGTGCCTGCGGAATCACGCACCTGCACCCAGGATTCGCTGCGCGCGCGCAGCACCAATGCCCCGGCCGGTGGCGTTGTAGCGCTTGCCGCCTCCACTGGAGCTGACGCAGCGTTGTTAGTAGCGGCAGCTGCAACGGCGGGAGCCGCGTCTGTGCGACCTGCCACTGACGGCAGAGAAACGTCGGGGATGCGCTGGGCAGCAGCGGGGATTGCATCCGACGCACCCGTGACAGCAGGGGCGGCCTGCTGCTCGACCACATTAGCCGGCGGTTGGATCGACGCGGGGGCAACAAGCGGGCTCGTTACACCGTCCTGCTGCCTGGGGAAAAAGACCAGGATCAGTGCCCCCACCAGCAGCGCCAAAACCACCACCGTTACGGACCGTGAGGTGGACCCGGAGGAAAAGGAAGCCGATGAGGAAGACGACTTCCCGATACTGCCTTTCACCGGAGCGTTCAATCCCGCACTGTCTGTAGCCAAGCGAGGGCTTTTACTTTGTGGCAACAGCGACAGAATGGGGGCTGGGTCCAACTTGAGAGTTCTGCACATGCTGGAGGCAAGCGCACGCACAAACACTGTATCGGGCAAGGCCTCATAGTTATCCGCCTCCAGCGCCTCCAGCTTGCTGACTGGCACTTTCAGTGCCACAGCCAAGGCAGCGATGTGCATACCAGACGCTTGTCGCGCCTCCCTCAGCAAACTACCCGCTGTTACCCCACCACTTTCCAAAACCTCACTCATTGAAAGCCCCACGCTCGTATGCACCCAACTCCCGTGAGTCCGGGAAACGCTTGCGCAACTGATCAGCCAGTTGCTTCATGGCCACGGAATCACCCAAAGCGCGCTCAACCTTGATCCCCAGCCACAACGACTCGGAATTGGCGTACTGGCTGTTGTTGAGCCGCCGGATATAGAACTGAGACCGGGTCAATTCATTGCGACGCAACAAAAGCGCCGCGAGGTGATAACCGACCACAGGGTTTGCCGCATCCAGTTCATAAGCTTTCAGCAGCGACTGCTCGGCCTCCGCAAACTGGCCAGCGCCTGATTGGCACAGACCTTGGGCCATCAAGGTCTTGCTGCGTGCTGTGTATGCAGGATTAGCGAGGGCCCGACCAAAGTGCTGATTCGCCTCGGCGTACTTTTGCTGCTGGCACAACAACCAACCGTAGTTGTGCAGCAGATTGGGATCCCCGCCCCGCAGTGCCAATGCCCGGCGAAAACTGTCATCCGCCTGGGCAAAATCGCTCAACCTCATGTAGATGAGGCCACGAAGATTGAAGGCATCGGCGTAGGTGGGATCAGCTGCCAGCGCCTGCTTGACTTCATCGAGCGCCACGGCAGTCTGACCATTCTCAAAATAGTTGGAAGCAAGCTCCAGACGGATACGGGCGCGGCGCCGCGTCTCTGGCTCATCAGACGGGGTGATCATTCCCGCGTTGGCGTCGGCGGTCGGCATGCCGCTATTGGTTGCACACCCTTGAAGCGCAGCCACGCAGGCCACCACGCCACATGCCGTGAGAGTCCAGCGGCCCCATTGCTGCCAGCGTCCAACCAATCTCACCATGTAGAGCCTCCTTGAAGTATGCCGATTGCTTGTTAATCAAGTCACCGGTTTGAGCACGATTGTCCGCTGCTTTGCCATGCGCTCGGCAGCCCTTGTGCGGTCCTTGACATCGCCTGCGAGCTGACCGCACGCAGCGTCGATATCATCTCCGCGGGTCTTGCGCACGGTCGTGACGATACCCGCTTCGCTCAAGACTTTGGCGAAAGCCAGCACCTGATTTTGTGACGAACGCAACAGCCCTGACGCGGGAAACGGATTGAAAGGAATCAGGTTGAATTTGCAGCGCACACCCACACCACGGGCGGGCTTGACAAGTTCGATCAGCTGCCGTGCGTGCTCAACCTGGTCATTGACACCATCGAGCATGCAGTATTCAAACGTAATGAAGTCGCGCGGCGCATGCGCCAGATATCGATTGCAGGCAGCCAGCAATTCTTCAATGGGATATTTGCGGTTCAGCGGCACCAGGTTGTCGCGCAAGGGGTCATTCGGCGCATGCAGAGACACCGCGAGAGCCACAGGACAATCCACGGACAAGCGGTCCATCATCGGAACCACGCCCGACGTTGAAACGGTGACCCGCCTGCGTGACAAACCATACCCATGGTCGTCCAACATGACGCGCAAGGCCGGAACGAGGGCCGAGTAGTTCTGCAGCGGCTCTCCCATTCCCATCATCACCACATTCGAAATGACGCGGTCCTCGGATTGGAGGCGCTGGCGCAGGGAATGTTCAGCAAACCAAAGCTGTGCAACGATCTCCCCTGTGGTGAGATTTCTGCTGAAGCCCTGGTGCCCCGTGGAACAGAAGCGGCAACCCACGGCGCAGCCAGCCTGCGAGGATATACACAGGGTTCCGCGATCATCTTCGGGAATAAAAACCGCCTCGACCGCATTGCCATCCCCCACGTCAAACAGCCACTTGACCGTGCCGTCTGAGGAGACATGTTCGGAGATGACGGGCAAGGCCTCGACGCGAGCACAGCCCTTGAGCTTGTCGCGCAAGGCCTTTGCCAGATCACTCATGGCGTCAAAGTCACTGGCGCCGCGCTGATGAATCCAGCGAAACAACTGCGTGGCGCGAAACCGCTTTTCACCCAACTGCTGGCAGAAAGCCGCCAGACCGTCGAGATCAAATTCTAAAAGATTGGTGGTCACTGCGCCCTCCCCGGGGTGGGCCGAACGCAGTCGTCCCCATGGCGCAGGTATCCCACGTGTGCGGGAACAGGCATGGGGACACCCATATCAGCGCGAGTAAATGTTCAGACCAGGGAAGAAGAAAGCCACTTCTGCCTGGGCAGTTTCCGCAGCGTCGGAGCCATGCACTGCATTGGCATCGATGCTGTCCGCGAAGTCGGCGCGGATGGTGCCAGCTTCTGCCTTCTTGGGGTCCGTGGCGCCCATGAGTTCGCGGTTTTTCAGAATCGCGTTTTCACCTTCCAGGGCCTGGATCATCACAGGACCGGAGATCATGAAATCCACCAGATCCTTGAAGAAAGGACGCTCTTTGTGCACGGCGTAGAACTGCTCGGCCTCCAGGCGCGACAGGTGAGCCATACGTGCAGCCACGACCTTGAGACCAGCCGCTTCGAAGCGTGCATAGATCTGACCGATGACGTTCTTTGCCACTGCGTCGGGCTTGATGATGGAGAGAGTGCGTTCGATTGCCATATTGATTTCCTGAATTGATGTTGCTGTGATTCGTTTGTCCACCGGACAAAGCCCTCGATTCTAACCGGGGAGCCCCGGGGTAGCACAGCGCCTAGCGCCCGCCCCCGCCCCGCCGTGGACCTCCGCCACCAGGGCGGCGTTTGTCCTGGCGATGCCGCGAGAGACTGTCCATGCCGATATAGCCCACCGATGTTTTCATCGGATCGGGCTGCGCCGCGCCGCGCGGGCGGTCTCCACCACCTGCATTGTTGCCACGGTCGAACCCTTGCCCCCCATCACGGCGGGGTTTCTGCCCTCGGGGACCACCGGGCGCACCCTGCGACATGTCGCGGCGCGGCCCGTCGCCCACGCGGGGACCATTGCGCCCCCGGTTGCGCTTGTTGCCACTCCGTCCGCCGCCAGCCCCCGACCCTTCATCCGAACGAGCTTCCGCTGCTTCCGGACGCCCGGCGCCCGCCGCCTGCACCAGGGCCCGGATGTCGCCCTCATCCAGTTCCAGCCAGGCACCGCGCTTGAGACCCCGTGGCAGCACCATGGCACCGTAACGAATGCGGATCAACCGACTGACCGCATGGCCCACAGATTCGAGCATGCGGCGCACCTCGCGATTGCGCCCTTCGGAAATGGTGACCCGGTACCAGCAATTGGAACCTTCGCCTCCACCATCTTCGATGGAACCAAACGACGCCATGCCATCGTCCAGGCGCACGCCATCGAGCAGCTTCTGCTTTTCCTCATTGCTGAGGGCGCCGAGCACACGCACAGCGTATTCGCGCTCCAGCCCAAAACGAGGATGCATGAGCTTGTTGGCCAGCTCTCCCGAGCTGGTGAACAGCAGCAGGCCTTCGGTATTCAGATCCAGGCGCCCGACCGACTGCCATTTGCCCTGCATGAGCCGGGGCAGCTTGCGAAAGACGGTGGGCCGGTTCTGGGGATCGTCATGGGTCACCACCTCCCCCACAGGCTTGTGGTAAGCAATCACCCGCGCTGGCGGCGGGTCTATACGGTAGCGGATGGGTTTGCCATTGACCTTGACCTGATCGCCGAACTGGATGCGCTGGCCGATGTGGGCTGGCTCGTTGTTGACGGAGATGCGCCCTTCCAGAATGAGTTGCTCCATCTCCAGGCGCGAGCCAAGTCCCGCCTGCGCCAGCACCTTGTGAAGCTTGGGGGTTTCCACCTGGGGCAGAAGCACCCGCTTAGCGGGAACCATCTCTGCGGAGGCATCATCCTCATCGAAGCGCCCCGACACCACATCTTCAAACTGGTATCCCTGAACCGCAGGAGCACCTGCCTTGCGCTTGTCGCGCCCAGCGCCGTCGAGGCGCGGCTGCCGAGCCCGCCCGTCCCCACGATTCTGGCGCTCGCCATGGCGAGGTTCGGAGGTGGCGTCAGACGCCCCCGCCTCTGCCTCGGGAATTGCAGGTTCATTCGCAACCACAGGAGCGACAGGTACATCCTGCTGGCTCAACCCATGCGGCAACTCCCCGGCCAGGGCAGGTGCCTCAGCAACATCCAAAACGCGCACGTCCACAGCATCCTGCACTTCCACGGCTTGCGCTGGCTCGACTTTTTTCTTGCGCGGGGCACGTTTGACAGCGGCTTTTTTGGGCGCTGCGGCTGTCGCTGAAGGATCAGCATCCGGCAGATCGGCCGGGATTTCGGGGGTCGAATCGTTCATCAAGTATTTCCCTGGATACCACCCGGGGTATCGGCATCGTCATCACGGAGATCCGTCTCCGCACTCTGAAAAAAATCATCCACACGCAGCAACTGCCCACTGGCGGCAACAGCCTCCAAAGACGCTGATGGCTGACTATCCATCGCCACAGCCAGCAGTTCAGCCTCGGCCTCAGGCGTTGATTCCGGCTCTATCACTCCTTGCGCTGCAGCGGCCATTGCTTCCAGCACATTCGCATTGCCTGAGGGGTCGTCAAGCACCGGCAATTGGTCCAACGACTGCAAACCCATGTCATCCAAGAACTGCCGGGTGGTTGCAAACAGCGCGGGGCGCCCCACCGTTTCCCGGTGACCAATGACCTCGACCCAGCCCCGGTCTTCCAACTGCTTGACGATCAGGCTATTGACCGTTACCCCCCGGATGTCCTCGATGTCGCCGCGCGTAACCGGCTGGCGATACGCAATGATCGCGAGTGTCTCCATGGTGGCCCTCGAATAGCGCGGAGGCTTTTCGGGGTGCAACCTGTCGAGGTATTCACGCATTTCGGGACGGCTCTGAAAACGCCAGCCCGTGGCCACCTGCACCAGCTCTACACCCCGCTGCGTCCATTCAAGCTGCAACTCCTGCAACAGCAACTTGAGCGTGTCCGACCCCAGAGCATCATTGAAAAGCACCCGCAGCTCGCGCAGGGGCACAGGCTGCTGCGCGCAGATCAGCGCAGTTTCGAGGACCCGTTTGGCATCCACCGTGTTCATGGTTCAGCGATTCCTGGAAAAGTGCCACGCGTTGCAACGGGTGGCACATCAACAGCAGGGGCAATCAATGGCGCGCTGTGCAAGGGCGCTGGCGCGACGCAGAAGCCCGGCGGGATTCCGTCTTCGGGCTGGGGCCAGTCTGGCCGTCAGGGCGCATTGTAGCCCAGCCCCCACAAGGAGAGGGCTTGGCGCATGTCTTCGGGTACAGGAGCATGGAATTCCAGCGCCTGGCCCGTGACGGGATGCACAAAGGCCAGGCGGTAGGCATGAAGGGCCTGCCGCTGCATCGCCCCGAGCGGAGCTCCCCCATAGAGGCTGTCCCCCACCAGCGGGTGCTTCAGAGATGCCATGTGCACCCGGATCTGGTGGGTGCGTCCCGTGTGCAGGGTGCATTGCACCCAGCAACCGTCATCCGTACCAGCCAGGCAGCGGATATCGGTCCGTGCCAGCTTGCCAGCATGGAGCGCCAAGTCCACCACCGCCATGCGCAGCCGGTTGCGTGGATCCCGGCCGATGGGAGCATCCACCGTTCGCGTCTTGGGCCCCGACCAGGCGCCGTGGGCCATGGCCAAATACTGGCGCTGGACCTTGCGCTCCGCAATCAATGCAACCAACGCGTCCATGGTGGCACGATCACGGGCAACCACCATCAAGCCACTCGTATCCTTGTCGAGCCGGTGCACGATGCCAGCGCGTGGCACGGTCAACGCCTTGTCGTCGCGGGCGAGCAAGCCGTTGAGCAAGGTGCCACTCCAGTTCCCCGGCGCGGGGTGGACCACCAGGCCAGCGGGCTTGTTCACCACCAGCAGATGCGCATCCTCATGGACGACCTCGATGTGCATGGGCTCGGGCCGAAACGCCTGGCTCTGCAGCGTGGGCCGCATTTCCAGCACCACCTGATCGCCCACCTTCACCCGGGTCGCCGACTTCGTGACCGGTTTGCCATTGAGGCTGACCAACCCCTGCACCAGCAATTGCTGCAGATAGCTGCGGGAGAACTCGGGCACCAGATCGGCCAGCGCCTTGTCCAGCCGGGCGGCGTGCTGCCCGGCGCCGATCTGCGTGGACCGAAGCTCGCTCCCGGATTCGTCCGCCAGTCCTTCAGACTCCTCGCTCAGCAAGTCATCTGCGGCTCCGGCCGGTTCATCCGCACTGCCAGATGCGTCCCGAGGCGGTTGAGCCACAGCCGGGCTCAACGGGGAGGCAGGTAACGCGATGGATCCACCGGCTTGCCCTGGCGGCGGATTTCAAAGTGCAGCTTGACGCGATCGGCGTCGGTGCTGCCCATCTCGGCGATTTTTTGCCCCTTGCGCACGGCCTGATCTTCCTTGACGAGCAAGGTCTGGTTATGGGCATATGCCGTCAAAAACGTGTTGTTGTGCTTGAGGATGACAAGGTTGCCGTATCCGCGCAGCCCAGCGCCCGCATACACCACGCGGCCATCGGCGGCGGCCAGGACCGGGTCACCGGCCTTGCCAGCAATGTCGTAGCCCTTGTTGCGTGCCTCGTCAAAGCCGGCAATCAACGAGCCAGGCGCAGGCCAGATGAACGCCATGTCATCCTCGGCCGCTGCAGCGGGTGCGGCAGGCGTGGCTGGGGCAACGGCCACCACAGGGCCAGAAGCCGCCGATGTTGCAGGTTTCGCGGCACTGGCCGCAGGGGCTGGCGTGCTCGCAGGTGCTGCAGGCGTGATGGAGGAAGACGTGACAGGACGGGTGACCACGCCGCTGTCCGACGCGACCGCCTGCGAAGCAGCAACCGGTGGCGCCACGCGCAGAACCTGGCCCACTTCGATCAGATTTGCGTTGTCAAGGTTGTTCCAGCGCGCAATGTCTTTCCAGCTCTGGCCGGACTCCAGCCCGATTCGGATCAGGGTATCTCCAGGCTTGACTGTGTAATAGCCAGGTTTGCCCGCATTTTCAGCACCCGGCAGTGGCTTGATGGGGGTGCCAACCACCACACCTGGCTGTGCAGAGGATGAAGGAGCGGAGGAGGAGGATGTGCCTCGGTCTTCCACTGGAGCCTTGTTCAGCCGGGTGCCGCAGCCACTGAGCGCCAAACCCGCCAGTGCCACAGTAAACCCAACCACAAGACCACGCGATACGAACATAAGCAATTCCCTTCAGGCAATCCCCGATTTTAGAGGGACAAAATGCACAGGCTCCAGCACGCTTTGTTTCAATCCGTGTGGGGTTTTGTCGATCACAAGCAACATCTGCTGCCCCCCCGCAAGCGCCATGGGCGCAACCAGCCTGCCGCCCACGGCCAATTGATCGCACCAGGCCTGGGGCACAGCATCACCACCGGCTGCGGCAATGATGGCCGCGTAAGGCGCACCCTTGGCATAGCCGAGCATGCCGTCACCGAACAGCAGGTGCACATTGGCCAGCCGAAATGGGCGCAGGTTGTTGCGCGCCTTGTCGTGCAGGCCACGCAGGCGCTCCAGGGTGTAGACCTCGCGCGCCAGGTGGCTCAGCACGGCGGCCTGGTAGCCGCAGCCCGTACCGATTTCCAGCACACGCCCCAGCCCATCGGTGCGTGCGCCTTCGGCGCCCAGGAGCAATTCGCACATGCGGGCGACGACATTGGGCTTTGAGATGGTCTGCCCCAGACCAATGGGCAGACTGGTGTCCTCATACGCCTGGTTGACCAGGGCGCTGTCCACAAAACGGTGGCGTTCCACGGTGCCCATGGCCTGCAGCACCGCAGCCGATGTGATACCCCCTGCCGCCAGCTTTTGCACCATGCGCGCGCGCACCGCCGCAGAATCCAGCCCAACGCCCACAGGGGGTGCTGCCACTGGATTGCGCGCAGCGGGAGCCACCGGCGTGGCCCGGACTGCCGCAGGACCCGATCCGGGCAGCCGGGCCGGGAATCCAGGGCGGCGCTGCATCAGAGCTCCGGGGCGCCAGCCGCCCCTGCCGCAAGCCGGGACGCCGTTTGCGCCCAGTAGCCAAGGTTGTCATGGTCGGTCAGGTCCACCTTCAGTGGAGTGATGGACACATGGCCCTGCGCCGTGGCATGGAAATCCGTGCCCTCCGCATCGTCCTTGGCGGCTCCCGCGCCACCAATCCAATACATCGCCTCACCCCGGGGGCTTTCCTGCACGATCACGCGCTCAGCCGCGTGGCGGCGTCCCAGGCGGCACAGCTTGATGGGCTGCAGCGCCGCAAGCGGCATGTTGGGAATGTTCACATTCAGCAGCCAGGGTGTATCGGTCACCAGGTTCTGGGCGCGCATTTGCTCCACAATCTCCCGCGCCTTGGCCGCTGCAGCCTCGATCTCGCCCCAGCCCTTGTCCACCTGCGAGAAGGCAATGGCCGGAATGCCAAACAGATAACCCTCCATCGCGGCGCCCACGGTGCCTGAATAAATGGTGTCGTCGCCCATGTTGGCGCCATTGTTGATGCCCGACACCACCAGATCGGGCCGGTAGCCCAGCAGCCCCGTCAGGGCGATGTGCACACAGTCGGCCGGCGTTCCGTTCACATAGCGGAAGCCGTTGTGGGCCTTGTGCACATACAGTGGCGAGTGCAGGGTCAACGCATTGGACTTGGCGCTGTTGTTGTGCTCGGGCGCGACGACTTCAACCTCCACCCCGTCGAGGGTTTTCAGGGCATCGTGCAGCGCCACGATGCCCGGAGCCTGGTAGCCGTCGTCGTTGGAGATCAGAATTTTCATGGGTTGCGGTAGAGCTTGCAACGGATTGTAGGTGGGGCACCCGCCCACACCCAACGGCCCGCCCTCCGTCGCTCGTGGGACATCGTGCGCCCGGGTGCCCCGCCTATCATGCAGACCACATTGACAGGAGACTTTTCCCATGCACGCTTGGCTTTGCACCAACCCCACCGGCGTTGACGCCCTGGCCTGGACCGAACTGCCCACGCCCACGCCCAAGGCGGGCGAGGTGCTGATCGAGATCAAGGCGGCCAGCCTGAACTTCCCCGATCTGCTGATCGTGCAGAACAAGTACCAGATGAAACCGCCCCTGCCTTTCGTCCCCGGCTCGGAGTACGCAGGCGTGGTGGCAGCCGTGGGCGAAGGCGTCACCCACCTCAAGGTCGGCCAGAACGTGGCCTGCCTGTCGGGCACCGGCGGTTTCGGCACCCACACCATCGCCCCGGCAGCCCTGTGCATGCCGCTGCCGGATGGCTTTTCGCACGTGGACGCTGCGGCGTTCATCATGATCTACGCCACCTCGCACCATGCCCTCGTAGACCGCGCACAGCTCAAGGCGGGCGAGACCGTGCTGGTGCTGGGCGCCGCCGGGGGCGTGGGCACGGCCGCCATCCAGATCGCCAAGGCCATGGGCGCGCGCGTGATTGCAGCGGCCTCCAGCGATGAAAAATGCGCGCTGTGCACTTCCATCGGGGCCGACGCCACCATCAACTACAGCAAGGACAACCTGCGCGACGCCATCAAGGCGCTGACCGACGGCAAGGGCCCCGACGTGATTTATGACCCTGTGGGTGGCGATTTTGCCGAGCCCGCGTTCCGCTCCATTGCCTGGCGCGGCCGCTACCTGGTGGTGGGTTTTGCCTCCGGCCCCATCCCGGCCCTGCCCTTCAACCTGGCGCTGCTCAAGGGCGCCTCCATCGTGGGCGTGTTCTGGGGCGACTTCGCCAAGCGCGAGCCCAAGGCCAACGCCGCCATGATGGGCGAGCTGGCGCAGTGGTACGCCCAGGGCAAGATCAAGCCCGTGATCGACCGCACCATGCCCATGGCCGAGCTGCCCGCCGCCTACGCGCACATGGGTTCACGGGGGGTGATGGGCAAGCTCGTGATGGTGAACTAACGCCCGCGCCTGCCAGGCCACAAGGCTTGGCAGAGCCAGCCCCTCAGAAAGCGGCCGCTGTGTCACACTCGCACCTCCTGCTCTCCTCTGACACTGGTGTCCGCACATGGCCGACCGACCACCTTCCGAAATTGCGCGCGAGACGCTCAAGCAGCTAGCCACCCGCCGCCTGCCCCCAACGCCCGACAACTACCTGGCGCTGTACGACGAGATCGCAGGAACCCGCAGCCCCCAGCCGTTCCCGGACGGCCAACTGCACCACATCCTGCGGGTGCTGCCAGGGCAGACACCGGCCCAGAAACGGCTCTTGGGGCAATTTGAGCGCGCCGTCAACAACAAAGACTGGACTTCGCTACAAAGTGTGCTGGTGGGTTACGCCAACCTGGGGCTGAGCCCGGCGGCGGCTGCAGCCCCGGTAGAGACCGCTGCAAGCACCACCGTCCCCGGCAACCCCGGTGTTCTGCCGGACGAGTTTGCGCAGATGCTCGCCCGCCTGATCGACAACACGCTGCCCGCGCTGGGCGAAGACGATGCCCGCGTGATCGAGATGGCGCAAAAGCTCATCGCCTTTCTGAAAGAGCCCGCACCGCCCATCTCCACCGTCCAGCTCATGCTGGGCAACTTCACCTACCGGCTGTCTTTTGCCACCGAAGACCAGGCCGCCATCCGCTCCAGCCTGCTGGAGCTGCTCCACATGGTGTTCGAGAACATCGCCGTGCTCAGCGTGGAAGACCGCTGGCTGCACGGCCAGGCCGAGGCGCTGATGGCAGCATCCACGCCGCCGCTCACTTTGCGCCGCCTGGACGATGTGCAGCGCCGGCTCAAGGACGTGATCTTCAAGCAGACCGAGGCCAAGGCGCGCACCGTGGAAGCGCAGGAGCAGATGAAGGACATGCTGGCCACCTTCATCGAACGGCTGGCCAAGATCACGGCGTCCAGCACTACCTACCAGGGCACCATGGCACGCTGCGCCGACCTGATCGGCAAGGCCAACACCCTTGAGGAAATCGCCCCCGTGCTGCAAGAGGTGATGACCGCCACCCGTTCGATGGCGCTGGACAGCCGTGTGGCCCACGACGAGCTTCACGACCTGCGCGAGCGCACCGAAGCCAAGCGCGCTGAAGTCGCCAAGCTGCAGGAAGAGCTGGACCGCGCCAGCGCCCAGGCCCGGCACGACCCGCTCACCGGCTCGCTCAACCGCAAGGGCCTGGACGAAGCCATGGAGCGCGAAATCGCCCGCGCGCGCCGCCTGGGCTCGCCGCTGTGCCTGGCGCTGCTGGACGTGGACAATTTCAAGACCATCAACGACCGCCTGGGCCACTCGGGCGGGGACGCGGCCCTGGTGCACCTGGCCCAAGTCACACGCGAAGTCATGCGGCCACAGGACCTGCTGGCGCGTTATGGCGGTGAAGAGTTCGTGCTGGTGCTGCCCGACACTTCGGTAGAAAGCGGCGTGGCCGCGATGACGCGGCTGCAGCGCGAGCTGACCACACGCTTCTTCCTGCAGGGCAGCGAGAAGGTGCTCATCACGTTCAGCGCTGGTGTGGCCCAGCTGCACGACAGCGAAGGCAGCCCCGACGCCATCCGCCGCGCCGACCAGGCGATGTACCTGGCCAAGCGATCGGGCAAGAACCGGGTCATGGCGGCATAGGGTGAAGCACCCCCTGAGTCGCCTTCGGCGCCTTCCCCCTCTCCTTCGGGAGGGGGACGCCACCAGCGCACGCAAGCGAAGCGCCGCATCCGCAGCTTGGCGGCCCTTGCGCGGTGGCCGCTGGCCTGGGCCGCGCCGGTTCTAAGCGCAGCGCACCTATCCAGCGCCCCGCAATGAATCCAGAGCAGAGACGCGCATTTTTGCGGAAGGCCATCCTGGCCGCCGCTGCCACCCAACTGCCCCGCTGGGCATGGAGCAACGCACCAGCACTACAGAGCAACACCTTCGCGCTGGGCGTGGCCAGTGGAGACCCGGCGCCCGACGGCGTGGTGCTGTGGACGCGGCTGGTGCTGGCCGACCCGGCGCTGATGCAGGCCACCCACACCGTGCGGTGGGAGGTGGCGCACGATGTGCGTTTTTCACAGATCGTACAAAAAGGCGAAGCCACCGCCCTGCCAGCGCTCGGCCACAGCGTGCATGTAGAACTGCGCGGCCTGGCGCCCGGCCGCTGGTACCACTACCGCTTCATGCTGGGCAATGCCGTCAGCGCCACGGGGCGCACGCGCACCGCGCCAGCGCTCGGCGACTTGCCCGCCACGCTGCGGCTGGCCTTTGCCTCGTGCCAGCGCTGGGAACATGGCCACTACGCCGCCTGGCACCATCTGGTGGCCGACCAGCCCGACCTGGTGCTGTTCCTGGGCGACTACATCTACGAATACGCGACGCCGAAAAACACCACAGACCTGGCGCGCACCCACAACCTGCGCCACGCCACCACGCTGGCGGATTTTCGAGACCGCTACGCCCTGCACAAAAGCGACCCCGCCCTGCAAGCCGCCCACGCTGCCTGCCCCTGGGCCGTGACCTGGGACGACCACGAGGTGCAGAACGACTACGCCAGTGGTACCGGTAAGGGCGACGATGGCAGCTTTCTGACGCTGCGAGGCGCCGCATGGCAAGCCTTCTACGAAAACATGCCGCTGCGCGCCGCCAGCCTGAACGGCCCCGCCTCCGGCACCCGCTGGGATGCCCTGCAGGTCTACCGCCGCCTTCGCTGGGGGCGCCTGGCCCACATCCACCTGCTGGACAGCCGCCAGTACCGCACTTGGCAGGCCTGCCGCACGCCCCAGTCCACCAGCGCGGGCGCTGTGCGCGCGGCAGACTGCGCCGACCTGGCCAGCCCCGCCCGCACGCTGCTGGGCGCAATGCAAGAGCAGTGGCTGGACACCGGCCTGGCCGCCGACGCACACACCAAAGACACCACCCACTGGAGCGTGCTGGCACAGCAAACCCTGTTTTCGCCGCGCCACTACCCTTCGGGCGTTACGTCCGCCGACAGCTGGGACGGTTACCCCGCAGCCCGCGCGCGCCTGCTGCAGGCCTTGGCACAGCACGCCCCGCGCAACACCGTGCTGCTAGGCGGCGACATCCACCAGAACTATGTGTGCAGAGTGCACGCCAATCCCGATCGCCCGGAGTCGCCCGTGGTGGCCAGCGAGTTCTGCGGCACGTCCATCAGCTCTCGCTCGGGCACCACACAAGATAAGGTGGACGCCATCGCCCGGCACAACCCGCATGTGCTGCTGGCCCGCTGCGACCAGCGCGGCTATGGGCTGGCAGATATCACGCCCACGCGCTGGACCACCACCCTGCGCGTGCTGGACGACCCGCTGCGCGCGGACAGTGCCGCCACCACGCTCGCCCGCTTTGTGGTGGAAGACGGGCGGCCCGGGCCCAAGCCAGCATGACGGCTGCTTAAATGCTATTATATTTATAGCTATTAGCGCTTTATGGATAAGCGCTAGAGGCTAAAAACACCCAAATTTCCGGAGCCTGTAGCGCGATGTAACGCCCCGGCGTCGCTCCGGCCGGTCCGCGTACCATGGCCACTTCTTCGCCCCTTCGCTTCTCGCCACCCAGGAGTTGTCCATGCCCAAAACCACCACGCACCCCCTGCCCTCCCCTCGTGCCATCACCTTCAGCCTGAGCCTGCTGGCCTCGGCCGTGCTGCTGGCAGGCTGCGCCAGCGCCCCGTCACAGTTCGCGTACACCGTGCCCGCCCAGCCCGAAGGCTCGTCCGGCTACACCGAAAAGCCCGGCTGGGCCACCGAGAAATTTGCCGTGGCCGCCGCCAACCCGCTGGCCACGGATGCGGGCTACCAGATCCTCAAGGCCGGGGGTTCCGCCATCGACGCAGCCATTGCCGTGCAGATGGTGCTGACCCTGGTGGAGCCGCAATCGAGCGGCATCGGCGGCGGCGCCTTCCTGCTGCACAGCACCGGCAAAACCGTGGAGGCCTACGACGGCCGCGAGACTGCCCCCGCCGCTGCGGACGAAAAACTCTTTCTCGGCGCCGACGGCAAACCCGTGCAGTTCTACGATGGCGTGGTGGGCGGCCGCTCGGTCGGCGTGCCCGGCACCGTGCGCATGCTGGAGATGGCGCACAAGCAGCACGGCAAGCTGCCCTGGGTCACGCTGTTCCAACCCGCCATCACCCTGGCCGAAGGCGGCTTCAAAATCAGCGCACGACTCAACACCCTGGTCAAGGCCGACCCGCACCTCAAGAAGGACCCGGTGGCTGCCGCCTATTTCTACAAGGCCGACGGCGACGCACGCGATGTGGGTGTGAACCTGCGCAACCCCGAGCTGGCCGCCGTGCTGCGCAAGATTGCCGCCGAAGGCAGCAAGGCACTGCACGAAGGCGAAATCGCCCAGGCCATCGTGGACAAGGTGCAAAAGCACCCCACCAACCCCGGCAAACTCAGCATGGCCGACCTGGCCGGCTACCAACCCAAAAAGCGCGAAGCGCTGTGCCACGACTACCAGGTGCAGGCCAAAGACTTCCGCATCTGCGGCTTCCCGCCGCCCAGCTCGGGCGCCATTGCCATCGGGCAGATCCTGGGCATCCTGAAAAACACCGACGCTGCCGCCAAGCCCCTGCAAGACGGCATCCCATCCGCCGACTGGCTGCACCTGTATACCGAGGCCGCCCGCCTGGCCTTTGCCGACCGTGCGCTGTACGTGGCCGACCCCGACTTTGTGCAGCCCCCCGGCGGCAGCTGGACCAGCCTGATCGCCCCCGCCTACCTGGCCGAACGCGCCAAGCTCATCGGCACGCAAAGCATGAAGGTCGCCCAGCCCGGCAACCCAGCCGCCGTGAAGACCAGCTACGCCCCCATGCCCGACCAGCCCGAATACGGCACCAGCCACATCAGCATCGTCGATGCCTTCGGCAACGCCGTGGCCATGACCACCACCATCGAAGACCAGTTCGGCGCGCGGCAGATGGTCAAGGGCTTCTTGCTCAACAACGAGCTGACCGACTTCAGCTTTGCCCCCACCGACGCCCAAGGCCAGCCCATCGCCAACCGCGTGCAGCCCGGCAAACGCCCCCGCTCGTCCATGGCACCCACCCTCGTGTTCGACAAGGCCACCGGCGAGCTGCTGATGAGCGGCGGCAGCCCCGGCGGCGCGGCCATCATCCACTACACCGCCAAGACGCTCTACGGCGTGCTCAACTGGGGCCTGATGCCCCAGCAGGCCATCAACCTGCCCAACTTCGGCTCCATGAATGGACCGACGCTGCTGGAAGAAAAGCGCTTCCCCCCCGCCACGGTGGAAGCCTTGCGCGCCGGCGGCGCCGAGGTGCGTGAGATGAATATGACCAGCGGGCTGCAAGCCATCACACTGGGCAACGCGCATGGCAAGAAGCTGTGGATGGGTGGGGCGGACCCCAGGCGTGAAGGGGTGGTGATGGGGGATTGAGCGGCATCGTCTGACCTGGGTCCTTCAACCAGAGTCAAATCGGCCGCCAGCGCTTATCCATAAAGCGGTGGTAGCTATCAACTGAGGAGCACCGCTGGCGGCGCGGCCGGTCACCGCGCTACAGTCCTGCCCATGGACCTGAGAAGCCTGCGCTATTTCATCGCCGTGGTCGAAGCCGGCAGCCTCTCGCGCGCGGCAGGCAGCCTCTACATTGCGCAGCCCGCGCTCACGGCACAGATCAAAAAGCTGGAGTCGGAGCTGGGCGCGCAGCTGCTGGAGCGCTCCCACGCGGGCGTAACCCCCACGCAACCCGGCGTTCAGCTGTACCAGGACGCGCGGCGCCTGCTCAGCGATGCGGCGGCCATGCGCGAGCGCATCCAGCGCCTGCCCCAGGGGCCTGAAGGCTCGGTCACCATCGCCGTGCCGTTTCTGCTGTCGTCGCTGCTCATGGGCCCGCTGCTTGCGCACCTGAAGGACACCCATCCGCGCATCCGCGTGTTCGTGCTCGATGACCTCAGCCTCATGGTCAAGAAAGCCATGCTCGACCGGCGCGCAGACATCGGCATCCTGGTCGACACACCCCATGTCGAGGGCCTGGCGTGCCGGCCCTTCGCGCGCGAGTCCATGTATTTCTGCGGGCATGATGCGAGCGGCCGCGTGCGTGCGCTGCTGCAAAGCCCTTCGGCGTCTACACCATCCGCGCGCCCCGATATCGACTTCGCAGCTGCCGCAGAGCAGCCCCTGGTGCTGCAGTCGCGCCGCTACTCGATCCGCCAGCAGGTGGAAGACGCTGCGGCCCAGCGCGGCACTGCGTTGAACATCGTGCACGAACACGACTCGGCCCGTGTGATCCGCTCGCTCTACGCCTGCGGCGCGGGCTTCACCTTCACGCCTGCTTGCGCCATGGGTGACACGCCCGCCATAGGTACGGACTGGCTGGTCGCACGCGTGGTGAACCCGCAGATGACCCGCGCCTACACCCTGGCCACGGCGCCCGGACGGGACGGAGACGCTGGCGGCGATGGCGTGATGCTCGCTGTAGTGCAAGCCTTGACCGAGGTTGCACAGCGCCTGGTGTCCACAGGCCGATGGGACGCCGAAGTTGCCGACGACCCTGGCCCTGGGCGCGACAACCATCAACCGGATTAGCCATCAACCTGACTAGCCATCAATCGGATTGATGGCCACCGATCAGCAATCGGTATTTCTCTGATACCCCGTCTTCTGGAACAGTGACCCCATGCCCCGCGCTCGACGGGGTCTGTGTTTCAGGAGACAGCCATTACCACCTCGCCCCCCATTTCCCCGCGCGTGGTCGCCAACGTCGGCGCCCTCGTGGCGCGCAGCGCCCGTGCCCATGCCCGCCGCATGGCGGTCAAGAGCCCCGCACGCAGCATCACTTATGCCGATCTGGAGCAGCGCACCAACCGCCTGGCCAACGCCTTGCTCGGCCTGGGCCTTTCGCGCGGCGACCGCGTGGGCATCTACCTGCCCAACTGTGTCGAGGTCGTCGAGATCGAGATCGCCTGCTACAAGGCCGGGCTGATCAAGGCGCCGTTCAACGCCCGGCTCTCGCCCAACGAGGTCGGCGCCATTGCCGCCAACAGCGGTGCGGCGCTGATCGTGACCACCGCCGAGCGCGCCGAGACCATCCGCCCACATGTGGCGCAAAGCATGCCCGACGCCATGCCCCAGCTGCTGCTGACCGACGATGCGGGCCCCGCAAGCTACGAAGCGGCACTGGCCCAGGCCAGCGACACGTTCACCCCGGTGGTCGTGCGCGAGGACGAAGTCGCCGTGCTGCACTACACCTCGGGCTCGTCCGGCGTGCTCAAGGCGGCCATGCAAACCTTCGGCAACCGCCTTGCGCAGCTGCGCAAGTTCCTCACGCGTTCGGACGGGCAGCAGCCCGGCCACATCCTGGGGCTGGTGGGCCCGATCACCCACGCATCGGGCATGCAGATGGTGCCGGCGCTGTGCCAGGGGGTCACCATCCGCCTGTTCAACGGCTTCGAGCCCCCGCGCTTCATCGCCGACATGCGGGCCGACCGCGTGACCCACACCTTCATGGTGCCCACCATGATCAACATGCTGCTGACCGAGCTGGAGGGCCAGTACCGCCCCCTGCCCGACCTGCTGCGCCTGGGCTACGGCGCCGCCCCCATGGCGCCCGCGCGCATCCTCCAGGCCATGGATGTGTTCGGGCCCATCCTGCAGCAAGGCTACGGCGCGGGCGAGACGACCTCGGGCGTGTGTGGCCTGTCGGTGGAAGACCATCTGTTTGCCCGCGCGGCGCGGCCAGAGCGCCTGGCATCGTGCGGGCGCCCGTTTCTGGAATGCGATGTGCAGATCCTGGGCGACGACGGCCAGCCCGTGGCCACCGGCGAGATCGGCGAGATCGTGGTGCGTGGCGACGACATCTTTGCGGGCTACTGGCGCGCGCCCGAGCTGACGGCCGAGGTGCTCAAGGACGGCGCCTACCACACGGGCGACCTGGCCCGCATGGATGACGAGGGCTACGTCTACATCGTGGACCGCAAGAAGGACATGGTGATCAGCGGCGGCTTCAACGTGTACCCGTCGGAGGTCGAAGCCGTGCTGTACCAGCACGACGCCATTGCCGATGCCTGCGTGTTCGCCGTACCCGATGACAAATGGGGCGAGGCCGTGGCCGCGCACGTGGTGCTCAAGCCCGGCCGTGCGGCCGGTGCCGACACCACCGCTGCGATCGACGCGTTCTGCGCCCAGCACCTGGGCGGGTTCAAGCGGCCCCGGCGCATCGAGTTCGTCACCTCCCTGCTCAAAAACCCCAACGGCAAGGTGATGCGCCGCGCCGTGCAGGCCCCGTATTGGGAGGGGCGTGGGCGGATGGTGAATTAGAGGACATCCCCCTGAGCGGCTTTGCCGCTTCCCCCTTCTCTCTTAGCGCTTCGCGCTGCGGGAAGGGGGACGACGCCCTCGCTGCGGGGCGGCCCTTGCTCGGCGTCCCTGGCACGGGGCGCGCCAGTTTCCAGCGGCAGCAGGTAGCCGCCAACCACAAGGAATACCGACCATGAACAACGACATCACATCCCCCCTCCCCGCGCCGCTGTTTCCCGGCATGCCTTTTGAAGGCTCGCCACAGGCGGCCGAGCTGATTGCGCGCATCAACGAGTTTCTGTATGGCGAGCTGGCCGCGCTGGCGCGCGAGCATGGCATCGACCACGAGAACGCGCCCGACAGGGCCTTGCTGCAGCAGGTGTGGAAGCGCTCGCACGCGCTGGGCTTTTACGGCATGACGCTGCCGCAGAAGATGGGCGGCCTGGGCCTGTCCACGCTGGACCATGTGCTGGTCAAGGAAGCCATCTACGCCAGCGGCTCGCCATTCGCCCCCCATGTGTTTGGCGAGCTGAGTGGCCCGCCACGCGTGGGCGCGCTGGCGCGCATGGCCACCCCGCATCAGATGCAGCAGTTCATCCTGCCGGTGGCCCGGGCCGAAATGGCCATCTGCTTCGCACTGACCGAGGCCGAGGCTGGATCGGACGCTGGCAACGTGCAGACGCGCGCCGTGCGCGAGGGCGACGACTACGTGATTACGGGCACCAAGCGCTTCATCTCGGGCTCGCCGTTTGCCGACTACGCGGTGCTGATGGCGTCCACCGCCACACACGACGACCCCGACCCGAAAAAGCGCGAGGTCACGGCCTTCTTTGTGGACCTGCATGCACCCGGCGTGCGCGTGGAGTCGGGTTACAAGACCATGGCCGGTCAGACGAGCACGGGCAACATCGTGCTGGAGGGCACGCGCGTGCCCGCCGCCAACCTGATCGGCGAGCCCGGGCGCGGCCTGGCGCTGGCGCTGGGCCGCATCAGCGTGAACCGCCTGTTGCACTGCCCGGCCATGCTGGGCCTGGCGCAGGTGGCGCTGCGCGATGCACGCGACTATGCGCAGCAGCGCCACCAGTTCGGCCGCGCCATCGGCCAGTTCCAGGCCATCCAGCACATGCTGGCCGACATGGCGACCGACTGGGCCGCCGCGCGCGGGCTGATGCTGGCCACGGCCCGCGCCATCGACGCGGGCGCCGAGCCACGCGCCGAATCGTCCATGGCCAAGCTGTTCTGCTCGGAGGCAGCCTTCCGCATTGCCGACCGAGCGGTGCAGATCCACGGCGGCGAGGGCATCGTGCAAGGCCGTCGCGTGGAGTTCCTGTTCCGCATGCTGCGCATGTACCGCGTGCTCACCGGCACGAGCGAGATCCAGCGCAACACCATCGCGAAAGAGCTTTTGGCATCCCCCTGAGCGGCTGCGCCGCCCACCGCGCGCCGAAACAACCCTCATAGAAAATGACAAGGAGACAAGACATGACCAAGCAACTCATCCCCCACTTGCGCCGCCGCGTACTGCTTGCTGCAAGCCTGCTGCCACTGCTGGCCAGTACATCCGCCATGGCCGCCGAGCCGTGGCCCGCGCGCCCCATCAAGTGGGTGGTGCCCTACCTCGCGGGCACAGGCCCGGACACCACGGCCCGCATCGTGGCCGAGGCCGTGTCGAGGGAGCTGGGCAAGCCCGTGGTCATCGAGAACAAGGGGGGCGCAGGCGGCAACCTGGGTGCACGCCAGGCGGCCAAGGCGGCGCCGGACGGCTACACCTGGGTCTACGCCGGGTCGCCCATGGCGGCCAGCATGCGCATGTACAAACAGCCGGGCTACGACGCACTCAAGGACTTTCGCCATGTGATCGGGCTCACCAGTTCAGACACGGTGGTCATCGTCAACGCGCAAAGCGACATCCGCAGCTTGGCCGACCTGCTCGCGCGCCTGCGTGCGCAGCCCGGCAAGCTGGACTACGCCTCGGGCGGTGTCGGCACGCCCTCGCACCTGGGGGTGGAGATGGTGCTCAGCGTCAGCCAGGCGCAGGCCACGCATGTGCCGTACAAGGGCGCATCGGAAATCGTCAACGCGGTGCTGGGCCAGCAGGTGGCCTTTGGCGCACCGATCACCGCGGTGGCGTACTCGAACATCGTGGCGGGCAAGCTGCGCCCGCTGGCCGTGACCGGGCCCGCGCGCAACCCCAAGCTGCCCAGCGTGCCCACACTGGCCGAAGCCGGCCTGCCCGGGGTGGAGCTGACCTCGTGGGGCGGCGTCTCCGTGCCCACCGGCACGCCCGATGCCATCGTTTCGCGCGTGCGTGCCGCATTCGAAGCCGCCCTGCGCCAGCCCGCCGTAGTGGCGGCGCTCGAAGAGCAAGGCGGCATGGTCCACCCGCAAGACAGCGAGACCTTCACACGGGCCTTCGGCAAGGAAATCGGCTTCACCGAGGCCATGATGAAGCGCATCAAGCTCGAACCGATGTGACGGCGCCGGGCATGCCCAGGCGCGCGGCCCGGCATGCGCCACCAGATTTTTTGCTTCAATTTTGATAGCTATCAGCGCCTATCCATCAGTCGATGGAAGCCATTTTTACTTCTCAAACAGCTAGCTTCTCCATGCGAACCCTCTCCATGTACGCGGCACTCGCCCTGCCGCTTTGGCTGGGCCTGGCCCCTGCAACTTTTGCCCAGGTGGCCGACGTCCGGCAGGACGCAACCGCCGCCACGCGTGCGCGCCAGGCCGCATCCCTGGGCACGCTGGACGTGAATGCGCCCGCCAGCTTCGAGGACGCTCGCCGGGGCCTGATCGCCACACCCAGCGGCCAGGTGCGCAACACCCAGGGCCAGGTGGTGTGGGACTTCGACGCGCTACGGTTTGCGCAGGGCGAGGCGCCGCCCACCGTGCACCCCAGCCTGTGGCGCCAGGCGCGCCTGAACCAGACGCCCGGCCTGTACCAGGTGCGCGAGGGCATCTGGCAGCTGCGCGGGTTTGACCTGGCCAACCTCACCCTCATCCAGGGCCGCACCGGCTGGATCGTGGTGGACCCACTCACCACGCAAGAGACGGCGGCGGCCGCCCTCGCGTTCGCGCGCCAGCACCTGGGCGCACAGCCGGTGTCGGGCCTGGTGTTCACGCACAGCCATGTGGACCACTTCGGCGGCGCCCTGGGCGTGCTGACCGCGCAGGACGCACAGGCGCGCGGCGTGCCCGTCGTGGCGCCCGTGGGTTTCATGGAAGAGGCCACCAGCGAGAACGTGCTGCTTGGCCCAGCCATGTCGCGCCGCGCGGGCTTCATGTATGGCAGCCAGCTACCACGCGATGCGCGCTTCGTGTTCCACAACGTGCCAGGCTCCGAAGCCCCGGCCGAAATGGTCTTCGAGCTGCCCGACCTGCGCGCATTCGGCGCGGCCGAGCTGGTCTCGCAGACGCTGCACAACCTCTACACCCTGCGCGGCGCCAAGGTGCGCGATGCGCTGGCCTGGTCGCGCTACACCGACGGCGCCATTGCGCACGCCAGCCGTGCGGATGTGATCTTCCTGCAGCATGGCTGGCCCGTGTGGGGCCGCGAGCGCATCGACACCTTCATGACCACACAGCGCGACGCCTACCGCTACCTGCACGACCAGACGGTGCGCCTGCTCAACGCCGGGCTGACCCCCGGCGAGATCGCCGAAGCCGTGCAACTGCCCTCCACGCTGGCGGCGCAATGGGCGTCGCGCGGGTACTACGGCACCGTCAAGCACAACGTGCGCGCGGTGGCGCAGTTCTATCTGGGCTGGTTCGACGCGCACCCCGCCACGCTCGACCCGCTGCCGCCCGTGGAGGCCGCACGCCGCTACGTGGCCCTGGCGGGCGGCGCGGACGCTGCGGTGGCCGCCGCGCGCCAGGCCTTTGACGCGGGCGACTACCGCTGGGCTGCCGAGCTGCTGCGCCATGTGCTGCTGGCCGATGGCGGCCACGCTGCCGCGCGGGACCTCATGGCGCGCAGCTTTGAGCAGATGGGCTACGCCGCTGAATCCGCGCCCTGGCGCAACTTCTACCTGACCGGCGCGCAGGAACTGC
This sequence comes from Acidovorax sp. FG60, assembly GCF_057808995.1. NCBI lineage: Bacteria > Pseudomonadati > Pseudomonadota > Betaproteobacteria > Burkholderiales > Comamonadaceae > Acidovorax > Acidovorax sp. FG60. The sequence continues at coordinate 42,798 of NZ_JBMDJC010000025.1, read as the reverse complement.
GGCATGGCACTGCACAGCGCAACGCATCAGGCCCGCGCGCTGCGGTGGCCGACATGCTCATGCAGACCCCCATACCGCAGTTTCTCGATGCAATGGCCGCCTCGCTCAACGGCCCGCGCGCGGACGGCGTGCGCCTGGCGGTGGCACTGCGCTTTACCGACGCCGAAGAAAACCATGGTCTGTGGATTGAGAACGCGGTGCTGCACCACCGCCCGGGCACACCACCCTGGCCTGCCGACGCCACGCTGCTGCTCACCAAACCCGCCTTCCTGCGCCTGATGAACGGCCAGGCCACACCGCAGGAGCTGGCCGCCTCTGGCGCGCTGCGCATGGAAGGCGATGCGCAGGCCCTGCGGCAGCTGATGGGCATGCTGGACAAGCCGGTGCGTGACTTTCCGATCATGACGCGGTGATTCGAATGAAACAGGCCGCTAGCGCCAATAGATAAAGCGCTCAACGCTCCCGAATGATGAGCAAAACACCAGAGCCATCCCTCGATGGCTGGCTCCTCGTCAGCCGGGTGGACCTGCAACACCGCCATCGGCCAGCGGGCTCAGTGCGGTGTCGATGCTGAAGCGGTTCTTGCCTGCCTGCTTGGCCGCATACATCGCAGCATCGGCCTGGGCGAGCAGCGCATCGGCATCGGTGCCATGGCGCGGGTAGAGCGCCGCGCCCACGCTGGCCGAGATGTGGGCAACAGCCCCCTCCAGCACAAAAGGCTGCTCCATCGCGGACAGCACCTTGCCGGCCACGACCTCGCAGAGGTCTGCCCGCTCGATGGTGGCCAGCACGATGCCGAACTCGTCGCCGCCCAGGCGCGCCACGGTGTCTTCGGCGCGCACGCAGTCTTCCAGCCGCCGTGCCACCTGCTGCAGCAGCAGGTCGCCTGCTGCATGGCCCCACTGGTCGTTGACGGACTTGAACCCGTCCAGGTCCACATAGAGCACTGCGGCGTGCCGCCCGTGGCGCCGGGCCGTTTGGAGCACACGCGCCAAGCGGTCGTGGAACATCACGCGGTTGGACAGGCCCGTGAGCGCGTCGTGCAGCACATCGTGCGACAGGCGCATCTCCAGCTCCTTGCGCGCGCTGATGTCCTGCGTCACCACCACCAGAAAGTCCGGGTGACCCTGGGCGTCCTTGACGAGGCCCAGCGCTTCGTACACCCACAACAGGCCGCCGTCCTTGCGCCGGTAGGCCTTTTCCATCTCGGGGGAGAACACGGGTGAGTGCGCCACCAGGCGCCGCGCCAGAAAGCGGCGCAGGGCTTCACGCTCGCCCTCGTCGCTCAGCGCAAACAGGTCGCGCTGGCGCAGCTCCTCCAGCGAATAGCCCAGCATGCGGCAGAACTTGTCGTTTGCACGCAGGATGCGGCCTTCGGGCGTGATGTGAGCGATGCCGGTGGCCGCCTGGTGGAAGGTGGCGCGGAACAGGCCCTCGCTGGACGCCAGTGCATCGGCCACGGCCCGCTGGCGTGCCAGCACCACAATGAGCAGCGCGCCAAAACACAGCAGCGCCACACTGGCCCCTGCCGCCAGGGCGAGGTAGTCAACGCGCCGCTGCATCACCGGCGCCAGCACCTCGTCGGAGGTCGACCCCACCGTCACCATCAACGGGTAGCCCGCCATGCTGCGGTAGCTGAGGATGCGCGGCACACCGTCCACCGCGCCGTTCTCATCGATCAGTTCTCCTTCAGGGTCTTGCGCGCGGAGCTGAAACCAGGGCAGGCCTCGCGCATCGCCGCCAAAGCTGATCTTGCCCCCTGCCTTGCGGCCGCGCACCACGCCGTCCAGCCCTGTCAGCTCCAGCAGCCCCTGTGCGCCCAGGTCGGCCTGGCGGTAAAAGTCGGTGAAGTTCGTCGGGTCCACCGACATCACCACCACACCACCAAAGCGGCCTCCCTCGCTCACGATGCGCAGCGCCATCGGAATGCGCCACTGCCCCGACACTCGGCCCAGCACAGGCTCGCTCACAAACAGGTCATCGCGATCGCTGGCACGCAGCGCCTTGAAAAAGGCGCGGTCGCTGTAGTTGACGGCCCCGGTCTCCTGGCTGCTGCTGACGATGTCGCCCTGCTCGTTCACCACGCTGATGATGGTGAACATGGGCTCGCGGATCACCCCCCGCTCCACCCAATCGCGCAGGTCGATGTCGGTGCCCTGCTGCAGGTACTGCTCGCGCACAAAGGCGGCGACCTGCTCGGCCGCCTTGAGGGTGCGGAACACCTGCTGCTCGAAGGCGATGGCCAGGTTGGCATTGGACTGCATGGCGGAGGCCACGGCCTGCTCGCGCTCGAACGCCACGCGCTGCAGCGTGACCAGCCACAAGCCCGCCACGGCAACGATGCAGCCCAGCGCCAGCGCCAGGCTCAGCGGCGTGACAAGGCGATAGCGGCGACGCGGGGCCCCGGCCTCAAGACGGTCGTCCGCGTCCGGTGGCCGCGTGGTGTCATCTTTTTGGTGCATGCCCCTCCCAATGTAACGGGGCATGTGCGGCAAGTCGACAACAGGATGGCCACCGGGCGCGGCCCACGCAAAAGGAACCCTATGCGAGCCGCGCCAGCACCTTGGGCAAGCTGGCCACCAGCATCGCCACGCCCGACAAGGTCAACATGCCCAGCACGATCTGCCGGAACCGCGCGTCGCTGATACCGTGGTACAGCCGCGCTCCCAGCAGCACGGGCACCAGCATGGCGGGCACCACAATGGCCAGCAGCGGCAGCGCCTCGCGAGTGACGAGGCCGGTGGCCAGGTAGGTGATGAAGGTCACCAGCAGCATGGCCAGGTTGAAGTTCTGGATGATGGCGCGCTGCACGTCCTTGTCCAGACCGCGCAAGGTGCACCACAGGGTGGGCAGCACGCCGGTGAAGCCGCCCAGGCCTCCCATCACGCCGCCCGCCATGCCCACCAGCGCGTCGGCCACGCGCCCGCCGCGCGTGATGCGGGGCAGCTGTTTGGCCATCAGCATGGCTGGGCACCAAAGCACCAACAGCGTGCCCAGGATGACCTTGAACGCGTCCATGTCCAGCCGGGGCAATACGGCCACGCCAATGGGGATGCCCACCAGGCCACCCAGCACAAAGGGCAGCAGGCGCACCCGGTCAAACCCCCGGCGCACGGTGGCCGCCGCCACCAGCTGGCCGGTGAGCGCGCCGCACACCGCCAGCAGCGCGGCCAGGCGGGGTTCCAGCGTCCAGGCCCAGAACGACATGGCCACCATGCCAAAGCCGAAGCCCGACAGGCCCTGCACAAACCCGGCGGCCACGGCGCCCAGGGCTACGATCAACAGCACGGAATCCATTGCACCTCCACTGCTATCGGCTGCGTTCAACAATCCGCTCACGCTGAGCTTGTCGGAGCGCTGCACAAGGCTTCGACGAGCTCCGCCTGAACGGCTTCGGTGATCGCAGACACGCAATTCGTTTTAAGGGGCTGGTGAGCCAGCCGTGTCCATTGTGCAGGTTGGTTCGCAGGCGCACTCGAGCACAGGAGCACCTTGGCCCGCACACACCTTGTCCATCAATACAACGTGGCTTGCTGGCGCGCGGGCAGTTCGCGGTCGTAGGTGGCGCCGTCAAACCGGCCCTGCGTGATGGACGCGAGGATGGCACCAGGGGTCGGCACCGTGCGCGGGGTGCCAGGCGGTACAGCGCTCCATAGGCGCGAGCGTTGGATGGCGCGGGCGCACTGGAAGTACACGGCTTGCACATCAACGACGATCACGCATTTGGGCGACTGGCCGTTGACCACGAACCGCACCAGCAGGTCGGGCGCCACGCTGATGCGCGCGTGGCCGTTGACGCGCAGGGTTTCGCCCACGCCGGGGATGAGAAACAGCAGCGCCACGCGCGGGTCTGCCACGATGTTGCGCAGGCTGTCGGCGCGGTTGTTGCCGCGGCGCTCGGGCAGGAGCAGAGTCTTATCGTCCTGCAGCTGCACAAAGCCCGCCGGGTCACCACGCGGCGAGGCGTCCAGCCCGCCAGGGCCGGTGGTGGCCAGCACGGCAAAGGGCGACGCCGCGATCATGGCGCGGTAGGCGGGGTGCACATACGGGAGCTCTTTGTGGACGGAGGCGTCGCTGAGTGGGCCCAGCAAGGCCTCCAGGCGTGGCAGGGTGTCGATGGCATGCTCGTCGCGGGTGGGTGTCATGGCGGTAGCTTCCTTGGGGTAGGGTGGCAAGGGAACGGCCATGGTGCGGCAGGCCCGCCGCCCCGACAAACGACTTTGCGGCAGGTCACGCGTGCAAAAAGCGCACACATGGAGTCCGGCATTGGGAGTGTCGTGCCAGGGGCGGAGCGCAATCCGGCCCGTAGGCAAGACACGCGCCGCTCCTTTGTTCAGCGTGCGGGACGCAGCTTGACGCCGGGGAAATCCACCGGCACCGCGAGCGCCACGTTCACGTAGTTGGTGAACAGGTTGAGCGCCACATGGCCCACGATCTCGACGATGTGCTCGTCGCTCCAGCCGTGGTCGCGCAGCGCCTGCACATCGGTGGCATCCACCTGGCCACGTTCATTGACCAGCTTCAGCGCAAAGCGCAGCACGGCGGCGGTGCGCGGGTCGGCGGATTCGCCCGACTGCGCGGCGGCCAAATCGTCGCCGCTCACGCCTGCCTTGCGGCCCAGCGCGGTGTGGGCGGCCAGGCAGTAGTCGCAGGCATTGCGGTTGGCCACGGCCACGGCGATCTGCTCGCCCAGTGCGGCACCGATCACGCCGCCACCCAGCGCACCAAAGGCGGCCCACATGCTTTGCAGCCCGGCAGGCGAGTTGGCCACCGCGCGGAACATGTTGGGGGTGGCACCGAAAGCGCCGTGGATCTGGTCGAGCACGGTGCGCACGGGGCCGGTGGCGGCGGTGCGGTCAACGAGGGGGACGCGGGCAACGGAAGATGAGTTAGCGGACATGGTGTGGATTTCCTTGAAGGTCATGAAAGACGGTTTGGTTTAAAGGGCCGGTGCTTGGTTAAGGGGTTAAGCACCGGGTGCCTGTTCTCAGCACCCTTGCAGTGTCCAGCGTCAGCTCGTACCATTGGACACATAAAATCCATTATTCATACCCAATCATCCAGAATCACCATGAATGCCCGCGACACTTGCACCACGCCTCTGCCAACGCAGGCACCCGCTCCGTTTGACCGGCTGTCGTCGCTGCTGGAGCGCTTTCGGGTGCGCGCCCACCTGTTCCACAGTGGCCCGCTGTGCGGCGTGACCCACTTTGCGGCGGCGCCCGGGCGCGGGTTTCTGCATGTGCTGCGCCGTGGCGAGATGGTGGTGACGCACCAGCCCCAGGCGGGGCCACCGGAGCGGCTGGAGGTAGCTGAGCCCAGCCTGCTCTTCTACGCCCGACCGCTGGAGCATTTTTTTCACAACGCGCCCACGGAGGGCTCGGATTTCACCTGCGCGGCGCTGGACTTTGACGGTGGTGCCAGCCACCCGCTGGCCCGCGCCCTGCCCCCGCTGGTGCTGCTGCCCCTGGGCAAGGTGGACGGGCTGCAGCAGTCCCTTGACCTGCTGTTTGCCGAAACCGACCGCCTGCGCTGCGGCCACCGCGTGCTGGCCGACCGGCTGTTTGAAGTGGTGCTGCTGCAACTGCTGCGCTGGCTGCTGGACCACCCTGAGCAGGCGCACATGCCGCCCGGCCTGCTCACGGGTCTCGCCGACCCTGCCCTGGCCCGCGCCCTCACCGCCTTGCACGATGCGCCGGGCCAGCCATGGAGCCTGGCGCAGATGGCGCAGCAGGCAGGCATGTCGCGCAGTGCGTTTGCGGCCCGCTTCAAGGCGGTGGTGGGCGACACCCCCGCCGACTACCTGGCGCACTGGCGGCTGACGCTGGCACAGGCCCATCTGCGCGGCGGACGGTCGTTGAAGTCGATTGCCAACGAGCTGGGTTACGCCAACCCCTCGGCGCTGTCGCGCGTGTTTGCGCAGAAGGTGGGCATGTCGCCACGGGTCTGGCTGGAGGGCCTTGCAGCATAGCGAGCTAAGCCGCCACCTCCTCTGCCCGGCTGGACGCGCGGCCCACGGGCCGCCACAATTTCCTGCGCCGGCTGCGCAGCGCCAGGATTTTGATAAAAACAGGCCCTGGCGCTTATCCTGATTGCGCAAACAGCTATTTAATTGATAGCAAAGCTCTGCAAATTAATCAGCCGCCGGAAAGGACTCACACCATGAACGCCGCTCTCACCCAACTGGCAACCGACTGCGGGCTGGCCAGCGACGCCCACACCCCGCTGCGCCTGGCCTTTGGCCTGGCCTGTGTGCAGCGCGTGCGCCATCTGCTGGAAGATCCGGAGGCCATCGAGGGCCTCGACGTGCTGGCCGCGTTCACGGCGGGCACGGTGGATGCGGCCACTTTGGCCAACGCAGCAGAGCGGCTGAAAGCGGTGGCCTCGCACCACCGGGGCTCGCAGTCGCTAGACGGGTCGGCCCATGCCGCCGTGTCGGCCACCTACGCTGTGGCCAACGCGCTGGCGGGCCGGGCGCTGGAGGCCGCCAGCTACGCGGCCTATGCCACGGTGTATGCCTATGGCGGGTATGCGGTGCAAGACCTCTCGGCGTTTGAGCCGGAGCACCAGTGGCAGGTGCAGGCGCTGCAGCGGCTGCTGGACGATGCGGCGACCCAGCGGTCGGCGAGGCCCCTTGCCGCCAGCCAGCCCTGCGCATGAGCCGCCAGCAGGTTCTCGCCGCGCTGGCCGCCCCGCTGCGCGTGATCCTAGAGGCCGAACTGGCGCAGGGCAACGTTATCGACGAGGTGGCGGACTGGCCGCCCCGGTGCGAGTTGCTCGTGATCCTGCGCCGCCCTTTCGCGAAGGCCTACCCGACCGGGCCTGGCGTGGAGTTCACCGCCATCGAAGACCGGCACTACTGGAAGTCCGAATACAACCTGGAGGACGGTCGGCAGACGCTGGCGTGCGGTTTTGGCTGAGCCGGGTGATCAGACGTTGATGGCGGCCGCCGACCCGGCCTGCTTGCGCAGCTCAAACTTCTGGATCTTGCCGGTGCTGGTCTTGGGCAGCTCGCCAAACACCACGGCGCGCGGCACCTTGAAGCCCGCCAGGTGCTTCTTGCAGTGCGCCACGATGTCTTCGGGCGTGGTCTGCGCACCGGCCTTCAGCTCCACAAACGCGCAGGGCGTCTCGCCCCACTTGGGGTCGGGCTTGGCCACCACGGCGGCGGCCAGCACGTCGGGGTGGCGGTAGAGCACGTCTTCGACCTCTATGGACGAGATGTTCTCGCCGCCCGAGATGATGATGTCCTTGCTGCGGTCCTTGATCTTGATGTAGCCGTCGGGGTACTGCACGGCCAGGTCGCCGCTGTGGAACCAGCCGCCTGCAAACGCTTCTTCCGTCGCCTTGGGGTTCTTGAGGTAGCCCTTCATGGCGATGTTGCCCTTGAACATGATCTCGCCCATGGTTTCGCCGTCCTGTGGCACGGGCAGCATGGTCTCGGGGTCGAGCACGCGCACATCGCGCTCCAGGTGGTAGCGCACGCCCTGGCGGGCGTTGAGGCGGGCGCGCTCGCCAATGTCCAGGGCATCCCAGGCTTCGTGTTTGGCACACACGGTGGCGGGGCCATACACCTCGGTCAGGCCGTACACATGGGTCAGGTCGAACCCCATTTTTTCCATGCCCTCGATCATCGAGGCCGGTGGCGCGGCGCCCGCCACCATGGCCTTGACGCCTGCGGGGATGCCCACCTTCATCGCGTCGGGCGCGTTGACCAGCAGGCCGTGCACGATGGGCGCGCCACAGTAGTGGGTTACGCCGTGGGTGCGAATGGCGTCGAAGATGGCCTGCGCGTCCACCCTGCGCAGGCACACGTTGACGCCTGCGCGGGCTGCGATGGTCCACGGAAAGCACCAGCCGTTGCAGTGGAACATGGGCAGCGTCCACAGGTACACCGCATGTTTGGGCATGTCCCACTCCAGCACGTTGCTGATGGCATTGCTGGCCGCGCCCCGGTGGTGGTAGACCACGCCCTTGGGGTTGCCGGTGGTGCCGGACGTGTAGTTGAGCGCTATCGCATCCCACTCGTCGGCGGGCAGGCTCCAGGCAAAGGTGGCGTCTCCGCTGGCCACGAAGGCGTCGTAGTCGGTGCCGCCCAGGCTTTGAACGGCGGGGCCATAAAGCGCGTCCTGCACCTCGATCACGCGGATGGGGGTAGTGCCCGTGCGCAGGGCCAGTGCCTTGGCCATGGTGCCGGTGAACTCCGGGTCCACGATGACGGCCTTGGCCTCGCCGTGGTCGAGCATGAAGGCGATGGCCTCCGGGTCGAGCCGGGTGTTGAGGGTGTTGAGCACCGCGCCGGCCATGGGCACGCCAAAGTGCGCCTCCACCATGGGTGGGGTGTTGGGCAGCATCACGGCCACGGTGTCGTTCTTGCCAATGCCGGCCTTGGTCAGCGCGCTGGCCAGCTGGCGGCAGCGCGCGTAGGTCTGTGCCCAGGTCTGGCGCAGCGTGCCGTGCACGATGGCAAGACGGTCGGGGTAGACCTCGGCCGTGCGTTCGATGAACGACAGGGGGGACAGGGCAGCGAAGTTGGCTTCGGTGCGGGGCAGGTGCTGGTCAAAGATGGAGGTCATGGGTCGGTGCTGAGAGGTAAACAGAACGCAGCCTACCGCCCCAGGCTGACTCAAACCCTTCGGCGGCGACTCTGCTTGATACGGTACATCGCCGCGTCGGCGCTGGCCAGCAGCGTGTGCGCGTCGTGCGCGTCGCGCGGGAACAGACTCACGCCGATGCTGGCTCGCACCGGGAAGGGCTGGCCTTCGATGTCGAGCGGAGACTCGAAGGCCTGCTCCAGCTTGGCAGCGATCTGCAGGGCCGCATCTTCGGAATCCACGTTCTCGCACAACACGGTGAATTCGTCGCCCGCAAGCCGGGCCACGGTGTCGGCCTGGCGCACGGCGCCTACGATGGTGCGGGCCACGGCCTGCAACACCAGGTCGCCCACGGCGTGCCCCCGCCCGTCATTGATGGCCTTGAAGTCATCCAGGTCCACAAACAGCAGCGCGCAGTCACGCCCGCTGCGGCGCGACAGCTCCAGCGCCTGCGCCAGGCGCTGCTCGAACATGCGGCGGTTGGGCAGGCCGGTGAGTGCGTCGTGGTGTGCCAGGTGGGCCATGGCATCGCGGCTGGCGTTGAGTTCGTTCATCTGGCGCAGGATCTGCTGCTCCATGTCTTGAAAGCTGCGCGCCAGCTCACCCACCTCGTCCTCGCGATCCACCGGCAGCACGCCGTGGGGACGGCCCTGCGGCAGTGCCTGCGTGGCACGCACCATGGCTTTGAGGGGCTGGGTGACCACGCGTGAAACCAACGCCGCCAGCACCACCCCCACGGCACTCAGCACCAGCAGGATCTTGAGGATGCTGTTGCCCAGGTTCACCACCTCGCCCTGGACCGCCGCCAGTGGTTGCGAGAGCCCCACCACCATGAACCGCTTTTCCTCCTCGCGCCCGAAGGGCATGCGCACGAACGAGAAGACGCGGGCCTCTTCGTCGTCAGTGCCCGGCAGGCTGAGCACCACCTCTTCCTGGTGGCCCCCGACCAGTGCGGCCACGGGCGCAAAGCTGTCCTGGATCAGGATGCGCTGGCCCCGGTCGAACCCGAAGGTCTGGCTGGCGTCCGGGTGCACCAGAAAATCGCCCCAGCGGTTGCTGAGGAAGAAACCATAAGGAGCGGGCAGCGCTGTGTTGAAGCTACGCAGGAAATGCTGCGCCGCCACACGCACCACCACCACGCCACGCACCTGGCCACCCCGCACCACGGGCGAAGCCATGCTGAACACGGGCAGCGGCTCGGCATCGGCTGCGCCTTCGTGGTTGATGCCGAACTCCGATACATAGACCTCGCCCGGCGCCAACGCCAGGGTTTCGAACACAAAGGGGAAGTGGGCCTTCTCCTGCAGTTCGTCCTCGCTGGCGCGGACCCAGGCGTCGCCAGTCCGGTCGATGCGTACGAGCTCCAGGCCAAAGTCCTGCACGCCGATGAAGCGGATCTGCAGGTAGCTCGGGTGGGTGATCAAGCTGGCACGGAACACATCAGCCAGCACGTTCTTGTCCTGCTCTATGGCCGCCACACTGGCCAGAAAAGCCGTGTCGCGCGCCACGGTGCCAAAGCCGGCTTGCATGTGGCGCGCCAGCACCTGCGTGGTGGCCAGCAACGCCTGTTCGGCCCGCCCCTGCAGGCGCGCGCGGCTGGAATCAAAGGTGTAGTAACCCGCAAGAATGGCCGCAAACACACTGAAGGACGCGAGCAGCACCCCCAGCCGCAGCGCAATGCCCCATTTCATGCGGGTTTTCATGGCTCAGAACCGGTTCGGTCGGTCGCCCGACAGGATGCGCTGCCACAGCTGCGCGCGGCGCGCCTCGTCCTCCACGGGCTCCAGCCACACAATGGCGCCTGCGGGGGCATCGCCCGACAGCGCGGGCGGCTCTTCGAGCGTGTTGGCCAGGCCCTGGCGCCGGGTCAGTTCGCGGCTGACGGAGGGGTCGAGCATGTAGTTGATCCACTCGGTGGCCAGCGCCACCTGGGTGGACCGGCGGGTGATGGCCCAGCAGTCCAGCCAGGCCAGCGCCCCTTCGCGCGGTACCACGTAGCCCACATCCAGCCCCGCATCCCGCAACTGCTTGAGCTGCTGCTGGCCATAGTTGGCATGCATGACCGCAATGCGGTGTTTGCGAAACAGCTCCAGCGACTCTTCGGGAAGGCTGTAAAACGAGCGCACGTTGCGGCGCAGGGCCACCAGATCCCGCGCCAGCGGGCCAAACTGCGCGGCGGGGATATGGAACGGCGCCATCCCCCGGTACATCGCAGCCAGCGAAAAACCGTGGCTGCTGCCGTCAAATGCCAGCACGCGCCCGCGCCAGCGGGGGTCCCACAGCACGGCAATGGAGGTAGGCGGGGTAGTGATCTGCTGGCGGTCGTAGATCAGCCCCATCTCTGAATAGGTGTAGGGCATCGCATACACGTCCGAACCCTGCGCAATGCCAGCGATGGCATGCAGTTGCCGAAAGCGCGGCAGCTGCCGCTCGGTGTTGGGGATGTTGTGCACGGGCAACGGTGCGAGCAGCCGGCGGGCCACCAGCCGCGCAATTTCGGCCGTATTGGCGGCCACCAGATCAAAACCGGCTCCCTGAGGGTTGGCCAGCTTGGCACGCAGCACATCGTCAGAGGCGACGGTGGTGATCTCCACCTTGGCGCCATGGCGCTTCTCGAAAACCGCCACGATATCGGGATCGGCATACCCGGGCCAGGACAGCACACGCAGCACCGGCGCCGCATGCGCTGCCGTGGGCCACAGGCCTGTTGCCACCAGCGGCAGCAGCACAGCCACATCCCGGCGCCGCAGCATGTGCTGCGCCGAGGTGCCTGCCCCACCCACCGCCTGGTGCCGCAACGTGACTGCCATGCCGAAAGCCCCGCTTCTGCAATATCTGGTAACAAATAGTTTACGCGGACAATACGGGGTGTGACGATCCCACAGTCTTTCATTCAGGAGTTGCTTGCCCGCGTCGATGTGGTCGACATCGTGGGCCGCTACGTGCCATTGAAGAAAGGTGGCGCCAATTTCATGGGGCTGTGCCCCTTCCACGGCGAAAAATCCCCCTCGTTCAGCGTCAGCCCCGCCAAGCAGTTCTACCACTGCTTTGGGTGTGGAAAAAACGGCAATGCCATCAGTTTCCTCATGGAACATGCGGGTATGGGGTTTGTCGAGGCGGTACAGGATCTGGCCCAGCAGGTGGGCCTGCAGGTACCGGACGACGACATCTCCCCACAGGAAAAAGAGCGCGCCGCCGCCGCCCGCCAAAAGCAGGCCACGCTGACCGATGTGCTCGAAAAAGCCGCCGACGCCTACCGCCGCCACCTGCGCGAGTCACAACGCGCTATCGGCTACTTCAAAGGCCGTGGCGTCTCGGGCACCGTGGCCAAGCGCTATGGCCTGGGCTACGCACCGGAGGGCTGGCGCAGCCTGGCCAGCGTGTTCCCGCAATACGACGACCCGCTGCTGGAAGAGAGCGGGTTGGTCATCGTCAACGACGAAGATGGCGGCAAGCGCTATGACCGGTTTCGCGACCGGGTGATGTTCCCCATCCGCAACGTCAAGGGCGAATGCATCGGCTTTGGCGGGCGGGTGTTGGGCGATGACAAGCCCAAGTACCTCAACTCACCCGAAACCCCGGTGTTCCACAAGGGGCGCGAACTGTATGGCCTTTTCGAGGCGCGCACCGCCATCCGCGAGCACGGCTACGCGCTGGTGACCGAAGGCTACATGGACGTGGTAGCGCTGGCGCAGCTGGGCTTTCCGAATGCGGTGGCCACGCTGGGCACGGCCTGCACACCTGAACATGTGCAAAAGCTTCTGCGCTTCACGGAATCGGTGGTGTTCAGCTTCGATGGCGACGCGGCAGGTCGGCGCGCTGCGCGCAAGGCACTCGACGGCGCCCTGCCCCACGCCACGGACACGCGCAGCATCAAATTCCTCTTCTTGCCTGCAGAGCATGACCCCGACAGCTTCATCCGCGCCAACGGCACGGACGCTTTTGCCCGGCACGTGAGCGAGGCCGTGCCGCTCAGCCGCTTCCTGGTTGAATCAGCAAGTGATGGCTGCGATCTGGCCACCGCCGAGGGCCGCGCCCACATGGCCAGCAACGCCCGCCCGCTGTGGACGGCCCTGCCCGATGGCGTGCTCAAGCGCCAGGTGCTCAGCGATCTGGCGGACCTGACCCAGCTCAAGGCCCAGGACCTGGCCGACCTGTGGGGCCAGGCCACGTCGCGCGAGGCACCCCGGTCCTCCCACTCTGGCTACTCTGGCCACCCCGGCGCAGGCAGTGCGCCAGCCCGGCAGGCCCCGGCGGCCTACGATCACGAACCGCCGTCCTGGGACGCCCCGCCCGATGCCGGAGCGTGGCCGCCCCAAGGGGAACCGGCCGGAGGATATCCAGGCAGCTATGGCAATGGCAGCGGCTACGGCAACAACAGGCCCGCATTCCGCAAGGGTGGCGACTGGAAGAGCAACTGGAAGAAAAAGGACAAGGACTCCCCCTGGCCACCCCAGCCCCGCCTGCCACGCACCCCCACGGCCAGCCGCGCGGACCATGCTGCGCGCCTGCTGCTGTCGCACATGGCGTTTCTGGAGGAGCTGACCCACGACGACCACACCACCCTGTGCGCGCAGCCCGCCCCCCACGGCCCGCTGTTCAGCTGGCTGGAAGCGCAGTTTCATGAACATGGCCCCTTGGCCTGGGCTGTGCTGCGCGAAAGCCTGCGCGAGCACGAATGCGAAGCGCTGGCCGTCAAGGTGATGACGGGCTCGCACGCCCAGACCGAAGGCGCAATGCAGGAGCTGCGACTGGAACTGCGCGACCTGCTCAACCGCATGCAGATTGAGGACATCGAGGCACAGCAAAAGCTATTGATGCTCCAAGCGGCTGATGACCCGACGGCCCTGGAGCGTTACCGCGGTTTGGAACAAAAGCGCAGGGTTTTACTCGGCGTGGCTGCAAAGGCGGCTTGAAATCAGCGCCAAAGGTATAATGTAGGGTTAGTTATTGGCAAGAGCGACAGCAGCACCTCCGAGCCGGACCACCGTGACAAACGCGCACAACCGTCCAACCATCGCAAGGACTGCACACCAAATGATCGCCCAGACATCTTGCCCCTGAGGGCCTCCCCTCAAAGCGCAAAGCCCTCGTAGCTTTGCGTTGCCACCCGCGCCGGGACCTGAGGCGCTTGCGTTTTCTTTGTGTCCGTTTTTGATCCTGAGGTTGTTCCATGCCCGCTCAAAAGTCCGCGAAGCCACTCAAGTCTGCTCCAGGTACCGCCGCAAAGGCTGCCACCAAAACCGCTGCCAAAGCCCCGGCCAAGGCTGCTTCTCAAAAAGCTGCCGCCGCGCCCGCCCCGGTTGCCAAGAAAGTGAAAACTGTGCCTGTGAAAAGTTCTGCCGAGCTGACCAAAGCTGCCGATGAATTGCTGAAGAAAAAGCCTGCCCGCGCCAAGGCTGCAGCATCCGACGACGAAGATACCCCGAAGAAGCGCCCAGGCCGCCCTGCCAAGGCCGCTGGTGCCGCCGAAGCCAAAGCCCCCGCCAAGCGTGGACGCAAGCCCAAGGCTGCGGCCGCTGGCGACGAAGGCGGTGACGACACCGACCTGTCCGACATCGAGGCCGACCTGGAAGGTGAAGTCGAAGAAACCACCGAAACCGCAGCCACGGTTGAGAAGGTCAAGCCGCTGCGCATGAAGATCAGCAAGGCGAAGGAACGCGCCTTGATGAAGGAATTCGGCCTGGACGAAACCGTCCTGTCCGAAGAGGACATGGCCAAGCGCCGTGCGCGCCTGAAGGCCCTGATCAAGCTGGGCAAGACGCGCGGCTACCTCACCCACGTTGAAATCAACGACCACTTGCCCGACAAGCTGGTCGATGCCGAAACCCTCGAAGCTGTCATCACCACGCTGAACGACCTGGGTGTGGCGGTGTACGAGCAGACGCCCGACGCTGAGGCGCTGATCATCACGGACAACGCCCCCGCAGGCGCCACCGAAGAAGAGGCGGAAGAAGCCGCTGAAGCCGCGCTGTCCACCGTGGACTCGGAGTTCGGCCGCACCACAGACCCGGTTCGCATGTACATGCGCGAAATGGGCACCGTGGAGCTGCTGACCCGCGAAGGCGAAATCGAAATCGCCAAGCGCATCGAAGGCGGCTTGATGGCCATGATGGAGGCGATCAGCGCATCGCCCGCCACCATCGCCGAGATCCTGAACATGGGCGAAGACATCCGCGAAGGCAAGGTCGTGATCTCGACCATCGTGGACGGCTTCTCCAACCCCAACGAGGCCGACGACTATGTGGCCGAAGAAGACTTCGACGAATTCGACGAAGCCGATGACGACGATGGCAAGGGTGGCTCCAAGGCGCTGACCAAGAAGTTGGAAGAGCTCAAGAAGCAGGCGCTGGAGCGCTTCGACAAGCTGCGCGAGCTGTTCGAGAAGGTCCACAAGGTGTACGACAAGGAAGGCTATGGCACCCCTGCGTACGTGAAGGCCCAGCAGGCCCTGTCGGCCGAGCTGATGACCATCCGCTTCACCGCCAAGACCATCGAGAAGCTGTGCGACATGGTGCGT
This sequence comes from Acidovorax sp. FG60, assembly GCF_057808995.1. Classification (NCBI taxonomy): domain Bacteria; kingdom Pseudomonadati; phylum Pseudomonadota; class Betaproteobacteria; order Burkholderiales; family Comamonadaceae; genus Acidovorax; species Acidovorax sp. FG60. Next base: position 27,684 of record NZ_JBMDJC010000025.1, on the reverse strand, counting down.
GGCCAGGTGGACGATGTGCGCAAGAAGGAACGCGAGCTGCGCCGCATCATCGTGGACAAGTGCGGCATGCCCCAAGAGACGTTCATCAAGGACTTCCCGCCCAACCTGCTGAACCTGCAGTGGGTCGAAAAGCAGGCCACTGCTGGCAAGCCCTGGTCGGCCGTGATTGCGCGCAACATCCCGCCCATCCAGGACCTGCAGCAAAAGCTGATGGACCTGCAGTCGCGCGTGGTGGTGCCACTGGCCGAGCTCAAGGGCATCAACAAGCGCATGAACGAAGGTGAAGCCACCTCGCGCGATGCCAAGAAGGAAATGATCGAGGCCAACCTGCGCCTCGTGATCTCGATTGCCAAGAAGTACACGAACCGCGGCCTGCAGTTCCTCGATCTGATCCAGGAAGGCAACATCGGCCTGATGAAGGCGGTGGACAAGTTCGAATACCGCCGGGGCTACAAGTTCTCGACGTATGCCACCTGGTGGATTCGCCAGGCCATCACCCGCTCGATTGCCGATCAGGCGCGCACCATCCGTATCCCGGTGCACATGATCGAGACGATCAACAAGATGAACCGCATCAGCCGCCAGCACTTGCAAGAGTTTGGTTTTGAGCCCGATGCGTCCATCCTGGCGGCCAAGATGGAAATCCCCGAAGACAAGATCCGCAAGATTATGAAGATCGCCAAAGAGCCGATCTCCATGGAAACGCCGATCGGGGACGACGACGACAGCCACCTGGGCGACTTCATCGAAGACGGCGCCAACACCGCGCCCATCGAAGCCGCCATGCAGGCCGGCCTGCGCGACGTGGTCAAGGACATCCTGGATGGCCTGACCCCGCGCGAAGCCAAGGTGCTGCGCATGCGCTTTGGTATCGAGATGACCAGCGACCACACGCTGGAAGAAGTGGGCAAGCAGTTTGACGTGACGCGCGAACGCATCCGCCAGATAGAAGCCAAGGCGCTGCGCAAGCTCAAGCACCCCAGCCGCTCGGACAAGCTGCGCAGCTTCATCGACTCGCTGTAATCCCTGCCCAGCCAGCGGCACACTGAACCCCAGCATTCGTTCAGTACAACGCCCTGCCCCGCAATTGCGGCGCAGGGCGTTTTTCATGGCCAATCCGTTGCGCAAGGCCCAGCGCGTTTACCCTGATACTCCCGACAGCAGACTGACAGCTTGGATGGTGACCATTGCCACCACGTCCAATCAAAAATTGGGAGACTTCCCTGCAGCGTTGCAAGCCGCCCTCTTGCGGTGAGGCTGCGCAGAGAAGCCGACCCTGCTGTCCGGTTGCGTGAAGGACATGCTTTTCACCCCCGCGTTTTCACGAGGTACCCCATGACCCCCCTCAGCCGCCGCAAGGCACTCGCACATGCTGCACTCGCCGCTACGGCGTGGACCGCTTTGACCCCGGCCGCATGGGCGCAAGCCAGCGCCACGGCAGCCCGCCCCACCGCCCCCAAGGCCCCCAAACTGGCGGGCACACTGCGCATCGTGATCCCGGCCAACCCCGGGGGCGGCTGGGACCAGACGGGCCGCGCGCTGGGAGCGGCCCTGGCTGCGGTGGGCGCGGCGGACCAGATCGAGTACGAGAACATTGGCGGCAAGGGCGGCACCATCGGCCTGGCCAAATACGCCGAAAAATACGGCAACGACCCCAACACCCTGCTGATGGGCGGCATGGTGATGGTGGGTGCCGTGGCGCTGCAAAAGCCCGCCGTGGACATGAGCCACATCCAGCCCATTGCCCGGCTCACCAGCGATTACCTGGTGGCAGCGGTAGCCGCCAAATCCCCCATCAAGAACACTAAGGACCTGGCCGATGCCATGCGCGCCGACCTGCGCGCCCTGCCGGTGGCGGGGGGCTCGGCCGGTGGGGTGGACCACATCTTCGCCGGGGTGCTGGCCCGTGCCTCCAAGGCCAAGCCGGAAGACCTGGTCTACAAACCCTTCCCCGGTGGCTCTGAGGTGGTGGACGCCCTGGTGTCGGGCAACGCGGCGGTGGGGCTGTCGGGTTACAGCGAATTCAGTGATGCGATAGCCGCAGGCAAACTGCGCGCCATCGGCGTGTCGTCCCGCCGCAGCGCCTTCGGCCTGCCCGCCTTCCGCGAGCAGGGGCTGGATGCCACCATGGCCAACTGGCGGGGCGTGTTCACCGGCAAAGGGGTGCCCAGCGCCCGCATGGCCGAGATGCTGGCCGCCGTGGAGGCCGCCACCGCCCACGAATCCTGGCTGCGCACGCTCAAAAGCAATCGCTGGGAACCCTCTTGGCTGACAGGCAAGGATTTGGCAGAGTTCATGGAACTGGACCTCACCACGGCACGGGTGATGGTGTACCTGCTCAAGCTGAAGGCATGAAGTGCAACAAGGCCTCTGTGCGGCTGCGGGGCGCCACCCTCGGGCCATACCGGTTTCAGGTTGCAGGCGACGTGCAGCAAGATGGAAAACCGAGATCAACCTTGGGAGCTGACCGATGAAAATGTCCAACCACTCCATCGGCGCACGCATGGCCACCGCACTGGGCCTGGTGCTCGCGCTCCTGCTGGGCGCTGCCCTGTTCGGCATTGCGGCCCTGTACAGCAGCCTGGGCACCTACGAGACCACGGTGCAGGAACGCGTGGCCCAGGAACGTGCGGTGAGCCGCATGGAAAACGAGTTCAAGACCCAGGTGCAGGAGTGGAAGAACACCCTGCTGCGGGGTGAGGATTCGCGCAAGCGCGAACTGCACTGGGCAGCGTTCCAGGCCAGTGAAAAGCGGGTGGCCGACGCCGCCAAGGCGCTGGAGCCGCAACTGACCGATGCGCAGGAAAAGGCAGCGCTGCAGAAATTCACCCAAGCCCACGCGCAGATGGCACAGGGCTACCGCAAGGGTTTTGAGGTGTTCCAGTCGCTCGGTTTTGTGCCCTCTGCGGGTGACGCGGACGTGGCCGACATCGACCAGGGCCCGGCCAAGCTGCTCACCGCACTGAGCGAGCAGGTGGCCGCCAGCAGCGCGACCATTGCAGAGCAGGCGGCCCTGAGCGCGCGGCGTGCGCTCATCAGCAGCCTGGTAGCGCTGGCACTGGTCACGGCCCTGGGCGGCTGTGCGGGCTGGCTGCTCACACGCTCGGTAGTGCGCCCGCTGCGGGTGGCGGTCTCGGTGGCCAACAAGGTGGCGGCCGGCGATCTGACCACCACCATCGAGGTCGATGGCAAGGACGAACCCGCGCGGCTGCTGGAAGCCCTGCGCACCATGCAGGAGAACCTGGAAAACGTGGTGTCGGGCGTGCGCAGCAACGCCGAGGGCGTGGCCAGTGCCAGCGCCGAGATTGCCCAAGGCAATGTGGACCTGAGCATGCGTACCGAAGAGCAGGCCTCGTCGCTGGACGAAACCACCTCTTCGATGCAGCAGCTGCAGGCCACCGTGCAGCAAAACGCCTCCAACGCCCAACGTGCCAGCGAGCTGGCCAAGAGCGGCGCATCGGTGGCCCAGCGCGGTGGCGACGTGGTAACGCAGATGGTGACGGTGGTTCAGGGCATTCAAGACAGCTCACGCCGCATTTCCGACATCATCGGCGTCATCGACAGCATCGCGTTTCAGACCAACATCCTGGCGCTCAATGCTGCCGTGGAAGCAGCACGCGCCGGCGAGCAAGGACGCGGCTTTGCCGTGGTGGCCAGCGAGGTGCGCAACCTGGCCACCCGCAGTGCCAGCGCCGCGCGCGAGATCAAGGCGCTGATCCAGACCAGCGTGGAGCGCGTGCAGGCCGGCTCTGACCTCGCCCGGAACGCGGGCAGCACCATGGGTGAAGTCGTCTCGTCCATCCAGGGCGTGAGCGCGCTCATGGACGAAATCAGCCAGGCGAGCGCGGCCCAGACCTCCGACATGCTGCGCGTCACCCAGGCCATCGTGCGAATGGATGAAACCACCCAGCAAAACGCTGCCCTGGTGGAAGAAAGCGCCGCCGCCGCCGGCAGTCTGAGCGGCCAGGCCCGCCAGCTGGTGGAGGCCGTGGAGGTGTTCCGCCTGCGCCACCAGCAGCCGCAGCTTCAGAACCTTCACCACCACCCGGCAGGGCAGCGCGCCCTGACGGCACCGCAGGGCTGATGAATAGCTATAAAAAACATAGCTACCAGCGCTTGTCACATAAGCGCTAGCGTCCAAAAATATTCAAATTGCGGCTCGGCCGAGCGCCGCCTGACCCGGCAGACGACCTCATGCGGGGCGACGGCGCGTTACGCCCTTCGGGCAACCGCACCCCACACGGCAGCCCCGCGTCAATCCATCGTCACGTTGGCGTTTTTCACGACCTGCGCCATGCGCGCCACCTCGGATCGAAAGAACGCGGCTGCTGGCTCCGGAGGGGTGAGCTTGATTTCGTAGCCCTGGGCGATGAGCGCATCGCGCGCCTCGGGCATTTCCATCGCGGCTTTGAAGGCGGCATACAGGCGTTGCAGCTCGGCCTTGGGCAGGCCGGCAGGCCCCACCGGGGCGATCCAGCCGTCGAGCTCGTAGCCCGGCAAGCCCTGCTCCGCAATGGTGGGCACACCGGGCAACGACGGCACGCGGCTGGCCGTGGTCACGCCCAGGGCGCGCAACGCTCCCGACTTGATGTGCGCTGCCGCAGGCGCTACCGCCACCACGGCCAGCTGCACCTGGCCGCCCAGCACATCGTTCATGAGCGGGCCCATGCCCTTGTAGGGAATGTGCTGGATCGACACCTTGGCCTGGTCCACGAACATGGCTGCGGCCAGGTGCAGGATGGTGCCGTTGCCCGACGAGCCGTAGTTGAGGACGCCGGGTTTGGCCCTGGCCAGCGCGATCAGCTCCTGCACGGTCTTGACGGGCACCGAGGGGTGGGCCACCAGCACGAAGGGCGTGGCGCCAATGATGGTGATAGGCGTGATGTCGGCGAGCGAGTCGAACGGAATGTTCTTGTACACGCTGGGGTTGACCACGTGGTTGTTGGACACCACGCCGATCACCGAGCCGTCCTTGGGCGCCCGCACGATCTGCGTGGTGCCGGTGATGCCGCCCGCGCCCGGCAGGTTCTCGATGACCACGGGCTGGCCCAGCGCCTTGGCCAGGCTGGTGCTGATGGCACGGATGGCGCCGTCGGCCCCCGAGCCCGCCGACAGCGGCAGGATCACGCGCAGCGGCTTGCCATCACCCTGGGCACGGGCCAGGCGGGGCAGGCCCCAGGCCACAGCCCCCAGCGCGGCGGCGCCGGTGGCGAGGGCCTGGCGGCGCGTGAGCACGCTGCGGGCGGCAGGCGTGTCGTGGGGTGAAGCGGGGGCAGTGGTGGTGCGTGGCATGGGTTTGTCTCCGGTCGTGGTCAGGGAACCCTGGGCGGTGGTCTGCGCCACATTGCTATGCCCGGGGATGGTTTCAAAAAATCAGGCGATGGCCCCGGCGGCGTGCAACGCCGCCACCTCATCGGCCGTGTAGCCCAGGCCCTGCAGCAGCTCGGCCGTGTGCTGGCCCAGGCGGGGCGGGTCGCAGCGCACATCGAGCCGCTGGCCGTCCATACGCAGCGGCATCAGCGTGATCTGCGCGGTCTGCCCGGCACGTTCGCCATCGGGCAGCGTGATGTCTGCCAGTCCGCCCGTGGCTTGCAGGTGCGGGTCGTCAAACAGTTCTTCGGGCCGGCGGATGGGTGCAAACGGCAGGCCGTGGCGTTCGAAGATCGCGGCCAGTTCGTCGGCCGTGTGCTGCGCCAGCCGCTCGCGCAGCACGGGCATCAGCGTGGGGCGGGCGCGTACGCGGTCGTTGTTGGTGGCCAGGCCGGTGTCGGCCTTCAGGTCGGCATAGCCCATGGCATCGCAGAAGGTCTGCCACTGCGCGTCGCTCACGGCGGCCAAAAAGATCTGCCCGCCGTCCTTCACGCTGAACACGTCGTACACGGCCCAGGACGAGATGCGGTCGGGCATGGGGGCCGCGGGTTTACCGGTGACGGCGTACTGCATCATGTGCTGGCCGACCAGGAACACGTTGTTCTCGAACAGGGCCGAGTCCACCTCCTGCCCCCGCCCGGTGATGCCGCGCTGCATCAGCGCCGCCATGGCACCGATGGCACCGAACATGCCACCCATGATGTCGTTCACGCTGCTGCCTGCGCGCAGTGGGTCGCCGGGGCGGCCGGTCATGTAGGCCAGGCCGCCCATCATCTGCACCACCTCGTCCAGCGCCGTGCGGTGCTCATACGGGCCGGGCAAAAAGCCGGTGTGGTTGACATAAATGAGGCGCGGGTTGAGCTGGCTCAGCGCGGCGTAGTCCAGGCCGTATTTGGTCATCACGCCGGGCTTGAAGTTCTGCGCCACCACATCGGCCGATGCCGCGAGCTTGCGCGCCGCCGCCAGGCCCTCGGGGCTGCGCAGGTCGAGCGCGATGCTCTTCTTGTTGCGGTTGAACATGGGGAAAAAGCCCGCGCCCGCACCCAGCAGGTGGCGCGTGCGGTCGCCGTCCACGGGCTCGACCTTGATGACCTCGGCACCCAAGTCGGCCAGCACCATGCCGCAGGTGGGGCCCATGACCATGTGGGTGAACTCCACCACGCGCAGGCCTTCGAGCGGCAGGCGGGGGGATGGTGGGGTGGCGGGTGTGTCGTCGTTCATGTTCAGGGCGTTCCGAAAAGGGGTTCAGGCGGTTGCTGCTTCGTGCAGCGCGGCAGGTGCGGCATTCTGCGGCAGCCCTGCCTGCCACAGCGTGCCATGCAGGGTCTCGCCCGCCAGCCATCCGGCCACGCGCTGGCGCAGCGCGAGCAGCGCAGTCACATCGATGCCGGTGGCGATGCCCATGCGCTCCAGCATGAACACGAGGTCTTCGGTGGTGACGTTGCCGCTGGCGCCCGGCGCGTGCGGGCAGCCGCCAATGCCCGCCAGACAGGCGTCGAAGCGGGTGATGCCTGCCTGCCAGGCGGCATAGACGTTGGCCAAGCCCATGCCGCGCGTGTCGTGGAAGTGCGCGCAGGCCAGGCGGTCGCCCACCAGCGCACGCGCTTTGCCAAACAGGCGGGCGACCGAGGCCGGGTCGGCATAGCCCACGGTGTCGGCCAGGCTCACGCGGTCGGCGCCCGCATCCAGCAGCGCTTGCATCAGGCGCAGCACCTCGCTCTCGGCCACCTCGCCCTGCAAGGTGCAACCAAAGGCCGTGCCCACGCCACCTTCGATCAAGGTGCGGCTGCCGCTGGCGTCGCGCAGTGCGCGGATGCGGGCTACCTCGGCCACCACCTCGTCGGGTGTCTTGCGCAGGTTGGCCAGGCTGTGTGCGTGGCTGGCGGACAGGGGCACCACCACTAGGTCGGCACCACACTCCAGCGCGCGTTCGGCGCCTTTGTAGTTGGGCACGAGCACCGAGGCCACCAGGCCCGGCAGGGTTTTGGCGTGGGCCAGCACCTCGGCCGTATCGGCCAGCTGGGGCAGCAGGCGGGCGGGCACAAAGGAGCCGACCTCGATCTCGCGCTGGCCGGCGGCGTAGGCGGCGTTGAGCCATTCGATCTTGTGCGCGGTGGAGACCACGGTGGCAATGCTTTGCAGGCCGTCGCGCAGACCCACTTCGCGGACGGTGGCACGCGCCGGGGTGGTGGAAGCGGTAGAGGGGGTCAGCACTGGTTGTCTCCGGCGGGTGGTGTTCTGCCGTCGATTCTAGAAATTCCCAACAGAATCAGAAAATACATTTTGGAAGCCATATGATTCCAAACAGGAATATCAAACACCTGGAGACAAGCCCATGCGCGATCTGGACCTGCAGACCCTGCGCCTGTTTGCCGCCGTGTGCGAGCAGCGCAGCATCGCGCGCGTGGCCGAGCAGGAGTCCATCGTGGGCTCGGCCATCAGCAAGCGGCTGGCGCAGCTGGAAGACACGGTGGGCACGGCGCTGCTACTGCGCAAACGCCGTGGCGTGGTGCCCACCCCGGCGGGCGAAACCCTGCTGGAGCACGCGCGCACCATGCTGGCCAGCGTGGGCCAGATTGAACGCGACATGGCGGCCTATGCCACCGGCACGCGGGGCCATGTGCGCATGCTGGTCACGGCCTCGGTGATGGCCGAATCACTGGCAGACGACGTGGCCGCTTTTCTGCAAGACCCGGCGCACCGCGACATCCAGGTAAGCCTGGAGGAGCGCGTGAGCCCGGACGTCGTACAGGGCATCCGTGACGGCAGTGCCTCCATCGGCATCTGCTGGGACGCGGCCGACCTTACAGGCCTGGAAACCTGCGGCTACCGTACCGACCACCTGGCCGTGGTGGCACATGCGCTGCACCCGGTGGCCCAGCACCAGAGCGTGCGTTTTGCCGACGTGCTGGACCATGAATTCGTCAGCATGCCCGCACTGAGCGCCGTGCAGGTGTTGCTGGCGCGCGCTGCGGCCGTGGAGGGAAAGATGCTGGCGCACCGGGTGCTGGTGTCCAACTTCGATGCGGCACTTCGGGTGGTGCGGGCCAACCTGGCCATCAGTGTCGTGCCGCGCGAAGTGGCCCTGCCTTTTGCCCAGACTGCGCCCATCCGGGTGGTTCCACTGAGCGACCCTTGGGCCCGACGGCGCTTCGCCATCTGTTACCGCAGCGCCCAGATGCTGGCCCCGGCCGCACAGTTGCTGGTCAGCCACCTGGCAGGGCTGGGCCGTCAGGAATGACCGTAGGAGCCTGTCAGGCATGGCGAATGGACCGCAGCGGTCCATTTTTCGCTTTCGACGCTCCAAGTCCTACAGGCTCCCAGAACCGTGGCCCTACCGCAACAGTTTGACTTGTAACACAGGTTTTTCGGGGTGTAGCGCATGTGTGGTGTGCGTTCTGAGCTACCAAACTTGTAGCAAAATGGGTTCCGCGCTATAGTCTCAGCGCATCACCGGGCCCGGCATTCGCCCACCCGAATGAATATTTGATCCAACACTTGCGCGAGGAGAAGCGTCCATGAGCTCCAAAGAAAATGCCGCCATCAACCAGTTGTTCGAGCGGCTCGAATGCCGTTACGCACTGCGCGTGCTGTGGGCCCTGAAGGACGGTCACCCCCAGACCTTCCGCCTGCTGCAGGACAGCGTGGGGGGCATCACCCCCAACACGCTCAACACCCGCATCAAGGAACTGCGCGAAGCCGGTTTTGTAGACCACGGCAGCGACGGCTACACCGTCACCCCCTCGGGCGCCGACCTGCTCAAGCGCCTGTCGGACGTTCAGGCCTTCGCCACCCGCTGGGTCGCTGGCCGCGCCAAAAAAGCCTGACGCCAAACAGCCCCCCCCGCCCCACTCAGGGAAAAGCCCCGCCGGACCTCCGCGCGGGGCTTTCGTTAAAATAGGGGTCAAAAATGCTGCTAGCGCTTAACCATCAAGCGCCAATAGCTCTTTTTTTAATAGCAAACAAGGAATTTCACCCATGGCACTGACCACCACCGCATCCGGCCTGCAATACGAAGACACCACCGTGGGCGAAGGCACCGAAGCCACCAAGGGCCAGAACGTGTCGGTGCACTACACCGGCTGGCTCTACAACAACGGCGAGCAAGGTGCTAAGTTCGACTCCAGCCGCGACCGCAACGACCCCTTCGAGTTCTCGCTGGGCGCGGGCATGGTCATCAAGGGCTGGGACGAAGGCGTGCAAGGCATGAAGATCGGTGGCCAGCGCACCTTGATCATTCCTGCCGCCCTCGGCTACGGCGCACGCGGCGCGGGCGGCGTGATTCCACCGAACGCCACGCTCAAGTTCGATGTGGAACTGCTCAAGGTCGGCCGCTGAGCACTGCGCCCTGTGACGCACCAAACACAAAGCGGCCTGGGGGCCGCTTTTTTGTGCCAGCACTTCACGCATGAACCTGGTGCGCCTCTCGGGGGAAAGGATCCGGGCGCCTCAATCAAAAAGCGCTTCGTCCAGCCGCTTGAATTTGGCGTCACCCACCGCCTCGCGGATCTTGGGTGCCAGCGCCGCCAGATCCTCAAAGCTGCCCGCCCCTTCCACCGCCAGATTCAACCGGAACCCGCGCAACCCCAGCCCCGCTGTCAGCTCGGTGGCGATGGGGTAGGCCGCCTGGTAACGCTCCTTGGGTGAGCGCCCGGAGCCCTCCAGCGGCGACGCCACCGTCCCCAGATCGGTGGCCGGTGCAGGCTCTGCCGTCGCATCATGCGGGGCGGCAAAAGCTGCAGGCAGAGACTGCCCCGGCAGCGGAGCCAGCAGTCCCTGCGCAATCATGGCCTGGACATCCTCCTGCGTGATCCCCATGGTTGCCGTGGCCGCCAGTATTTCACCCGTGGAGCGCTTTCCGTCAAAAAGAATAAAAGCCGAGCGCTGGCGTGAGCTGAGGCTACCGCGCCGATCCTTGAGCGCTTCCTGCCCTGCCTGCGTTTTGACGAGAACCATGAATCTCCTTGAGCTGAACCATTGTGGTGTTACCGAAGCTCACCCCGACAGGTAAGCTTTTACGCCCCAGATTCTCACGTTTGCGCAGGCTTGGTAATCGGGGTTTACGCATAACCCATTAGCAGGCGCACGGGCAGGGTACTCCAGCCTGCCAACGCAAGCCCCCCCTACATCTCGGACCGGATGCGCGGCAGCGCCGGGGCAGGCCGGGTCAGCCAGCTCACCACCACCGTCACCACCAAGCCGGTGGGCACGCCAAACACCCCGGCCGAGACGGGCTGAATACCAAACCACAGCCCGTCTGCCAGCATCCAGCTGGGCAGCGCGCGCATGGCGGGCACATGCGACAGCAGGTAGTACACCGCCACGCCAAGCCCTGCCAGCATGCCCGCCACTGCCCCCTGCCGCGTGGTGCCGCGCCAGAAGATACCCAGCACCATCACCGGCACAAAGGCCGAAGCCGCCAACGAGAACGACGCCGACACCATCGGCAGAATCTCAGAGGGTTTGAGCGCCGCTACAAATGCCGCCGACAGGGCCACGGACAGCAAGGCAAACTTGCTCAGAATCACACGCTGCTCCGGCGACGCCTGGCGCTTTGCGTCCTGAAAATACAGGTCGCGCACCAGGGCGTTGCTGATGGTGAGCAGCAGCCCATCAGCGGTAGACAGCGCCGCCGCCAGCCCGCCAGCCGCCACCAGGCCCGACACCACATAGGGCAAGCCCCCCAGCTCCGGCGTGGCCAACATGATGAGGTCGGCCCCCAGCCGGATCTCTCCAAACTGCACGATTCCGTCAGCGTTCACGTCTTCCACCGACAACAGCGAGCTGTCCACCCGCGCCCATTGGGCCATCCAGGTGGGTAAAGCCTCGAAACTGCTGCCCACCAGGTTTTGCATGACCTCGAATTTCACCAGAACCGCCAACGCGGGCGCACTCAGGTACAGCAAGGCGATGAAAAACAGCGACCACGCCACCGATGCCCGCGCCGCCGACACCGTGGGCGAGGTGTAGTAGCGCGTGAGCAGATGCGGCAAGCCTGCCGTGCCCACCATCAGGCAGAACATGAGTGCCAGGAAGTTGCGGCGCGTCAGCTCGTAGTCGCGTTGCTCGTCGGGCGTGCCCTGCGGGTCACCCACATACGCCTGGCTGTGCAGGGGCAAGCCGCCCAGGGGGCGCGCACGTTCGTAGTTCTCGCGCATTTCGCGGGTCCAGCGTTCGCGCGCCGCTGCGGCATCGCGCGGCAGGGCCGCCAGCTCGCGGCTGGCCGTGACGATCAAACCTACATCAGCGTTCTGGGTGCGCAGCGCGCGAATGCGCTCCCGCCCTTTCTCGCGCTCACGCTCCAGGGCGCCTTCCACATCACGCAGCCGCGCCTCAAAATCCTGGGCGCGCCGCAGGTAGGTCTGCACCACCTGATGCTCTGCGGGGGAATCGAGCAGCTGCGCTTCCAGGTCGGCGATCTTGCTGATCTGCGCGCCATAGACTGCGGGCGCCAACGGGTTGCCCAATTGTTTGTACGCCAGCCAGGACACCGGGATCAGGAACGCCAGCAGCACCACCACATACTGCGCCACCTGCGTCCAGGTGATGGCGCGCATGCCACCGAGGAAGGAGCACAGAAGCACCCCGCCCAGGCCCAGCATGATGCCGATCTCGAACTGCACACCGGTCAGGCGCGAAGCGATCAGCCCCACACCGTAAATCTGCGCCACCACGTACGTGAACGAACAGAGCACCGCCGCCAGCGCCGCAATCACACGCGGCCACCGGCCGCCAAAACGCACATGGAAAAAATCGGGCACGGTGTACAGGCCCATGGCGCGCAGGTGCGGTGCGATCAGCATCGCCACCAAGCAAAAGCCTCCCGTCCACCCCAGCAGATAGGCCAGCCCCCCGGCCTGCCCCGGTGTGCCGGAAAAACCCTGCAGGTAAAGCGCCCCCGACAGACTGATGAACGATGCGGCACTCATCCAGTCTGCCGCTGCCGCCATGCCGTTGTACATGGGCGGAATGCGCCGACCGGCCACGTAGTATTCCTCGGGGTCGGTGGTACGGCCATAGACACCGATGCCCGCGTAGACCATCACCGTGAGGAAAAGAAAAATCGGCCCGATCCAGTGCCGCGAAAGCCCCTGGTGCTCTGCCCAGGTCATCAGCGCCAGAAAGGCCAGCACCCCGGTCACATACAGCGCCAGGATGCGGTGCAACCGCCACAGATAGGCCCGGTCGGTGTCGGAAGAATTGTTTTCAGCCATGGTCAGCCGTGGGGGCGGTCCGCGTCGTCCGAAAGGGCTGCGGCATCCGCTGCGAGGCGCTCCGCATCCTGCCGTTCGAAGCGGTTCATGGCCCAGCCATAGACCACCACAATGCCAATGAACACCAGCACTGCCCCCTGCGCCGCAATCCAGTAACCCAGGGGCCAACCGCCAAAGACCAGCACTTGCAGGTCCCGGGCGAAGTAGGTGGCACCGAACGACACCAGCGCCCACAGCAGCAGCAAGCCGGCCTTGAGCTTGAGGTGCCGCACATCGTGCAGATCGGGCGGGAACGGGCCCGCCATTTCGGCATCTGCAGAACGCCGGTGCTGCTGCGGGGGCTGCATCACAGGCACAGCATCAGGGACGCAGTGGCGGGTGGTGCAGTCGGCACATGGCAGCCCGGTCGGAGCGTCAGCCTGCCAGTTGCTGCCAGGTGGCGATCACGCTGTCGGGGTTGAGCGAGATCGACGAGATGCCTTCCTTGGCCAGCCACTGCGCAAAGTCAGGGTGGTCGCTGGGGCCCTGGCCGCAGATGCCGATGTACTTGCCCTGGGCCAGGCAGGCCTTGATGGCCTGATGAATCAGTGCTTCGACAGCGGGGTCGCGCTCATCAAAGTCCTGCGCCAGCAGCTCCAGGCCCGAATCACGGTCCAGGCCCAGCGTGAGCTGGGTCAGGTCGTTGGAGCCGATGGAGAAGCCGTCGAAGAACTCCAGGAAGCGCTCGGCCAGGATGGCGTTGCTCGGCACTTCGCACATCATGATGACCTTGAGGTCGTCCTTGCCGCGCTGAAGGCCATGGGTGGCCAGCAGCTTGGTCACGCGCTCGGCCTGGCCCAGCGTGCGCACAAACGGCACCATCACCTGCACGTTGGTCAGGCCCATGTCGTTGCGCACGCGCTTGAGCGCCTCGCACTCCATGGCAAAGGCTTCACCGAAGTCTTCGCTGATGTAGCGGGCTGCGCCACGGAAGCCGAGCATCGGGTTTTCTTCCTCGGGCTCGTAGCGGCTGCCGCCGATCAGCTTGCGGTATTCGTTGGACTTGAAGTCCGACAGGCGCACGATGACGGGCTTGGGCCAGAAGGCGGCGGCAATAGTGGCCACGCCTTCGGCGACCTTATCCACATAGAACGCCCTGGGGCTGGCATGGCCACGGGCCACGGACTCCACGGCCTTCTTCAGGTCGGCATCGATCTGGGGGTAGTCCAGGATGGCCTTGGGGTGCACGCCAATGTTGTTGTTGATGATGAACTCCAGCCGGGCCAGGCCCACGCCTTCGTTGGGCAGCTGGCAGAAGTCAAAGGCCAGCTGGGGGTTTCCCACGTTCATCATGATCTTGGTCTTGATGGGGGGCATCGCGCCGCGCTGCACTTCGGTCACTTCGGTTTCAAGCAGGCCGTCATAGATCTTGCCCGTGTCGCCCTCGGAGCAGCTCACCGTGACCAGCGTGCCGTCCTTCAGCCGCTCGGTCGCGTCGCCGCAGCCGACCACGGCCGGGATGCCCAGCTCGCGCGCAATGATGGCGGCGTGGCAGGTGCGGCCGCCCCGGTTCGTGACGATGGCGCTGGCGCGCTTCATCACGGGTTCCCAGTTGGGGTCGGTCATGTCGGTCACGAGCACATCGCCGGGCTGGACCTTGTCCATCTCGGAGATGTTGTGCACCAGGCGCACCGGGCCGGTGCCAATCTTCTGGCCAATGGCGCGGCCCTCGGCCAGCACGGTGCCATGGCCCTTGAGCTTGTAGCGCAGCTCGGCCTGGCCCTTGGCCTGGCTCTTCACGGTTTCAGGGCGGGCCTGCAGGATGTAAAGCTGGCCGTCGGTGCCGTCCTTGCCCCACTCGATGTCCATGGGGCGCCCGTAGTGCTGCTCGATCACCAGCGCGTAGCGCGCCAGTTGCTCCACGTCGGCGTCGGTCAGCGAGTAGCGGTTGCGCTGCTCGGTGGGCACATCAATGGTCTTGACGAGCTTGCCGCTGGCGGCCTTTTCCTCAGGCGTGGAGAACACCATCTGGATCAGCTTGCTGCCCAGGTTGCGGCGGATCAGCGCCTTCTTGCCTGCCTGGAGCATGGGCTTGTGCACGTAGAACTCGTCGGGATTCACGGCGCCCTGCACCACCGTCTCGCCCAGGCCGTAGCTGCTGGTGATGAAGACCACGTCCTCAAAGCCGGACTCGGTATCGATCGTGAACATCACGCCGGCGGCGCCCAGGTCGGAGCGCACCATGCGCTGCACACCGGCCGACAGGGCCACCACATCGTGCTCGAAGCCCTTGTGCACGCGGTAGGAAATGGCGCGGTCGTTGTACAGCGACGCGAACACTTCCTTCATCTTGTGCATGACTTCGTCGATGCCCACCACGTTCAGGAAGGTTTCCTGCTGGCCGGCAAACGAAGCGTCGGGCAGGTCCTCTGCCGTGGCCGACGAGCGCACGGCAAACGAGGCGGCGGGGTTGCCAGCGCTCAGCTTGGCAAATTCATCAGCAATGGCCTTTTGCAGGTCGGCCGGGAAGGGCTGGGCCTCGACCATGGCGCGGATTTCTGCACCGACTTGTGCAAGCGCGCGCACGTCTTCGGTGTCCAGACTCTTGAGCTTGGCGCTGATGCGGTCGGCCAGGCCGTCATAGGCCAGGAACTCGCGGAACGCGTGGGCGGTGGTGGCAAAGCCCGTGGGCACACGCACGCCCTGCGGCAGCTGGGAGATCATCTCGCCGAGGCTGGCGTTTTTACCGCCAACGACCTCGACATCGGTCATTCTCAGGTTTTCAAACGGTACGACCAGGGCGGTCGGGCTGAAAAGTGCAGACATGGGAAAGCTCCAGAAGTTGAAACCGGGTCTGCGTGCCGGGCCCTGGATGGCTCCTGGCAGGCGGCCATGCACGGCCTGAGGCTTTGTCGTTGTGGTTGTGGGCCGACGCGGTGCATGGTGAGAATTGGATAATTGTGACAATTGTAGGCCCGAGCATCTGGCAGCGGGCTGACGCTTTCACGCGACTTACGCAAATCGGGCAATCACCACTTCTTTGTGGTGGCAACCCGGCTGGCGCAAGCCGCATCCAAAAAAAGGGGCTCCATGCACTCGCGCACCGTATTTTTTGTCTCTGACGGCACCGGTATCACCGCCGAAACCTTCGGCAACGCCATCCTGGCCCAATTCGAGATGAAGCCGCGCCATGTGCGCCTGCCCTTCATCGACACGGTGGACAAGGCCCACCAAGCCGTGCGGCAGATCAACCACACCGGAGAAGTCGAGGGCAAAAAGCCCATCGTCTTCACCACGCTGGTCAACATGGAAGTGCTCAAGGTCATCCAGGACGGCTGCAAGGGCATGCTGCTCGATATGTTCGGCACCTTCGTCCACCCGCTGGAGCAGGAGCTGGGCATCAAATCGCACCACCGTGTGGGCCGCTTCAGCGACGTGAGCCGCAGCAAGGAATACACAGACCGCATCGAAGCCATCAACTTCAGCCTGGCCCATGACGACGGCCAGAGCAACCGCGACCTGGCCGGTGCCGACGTGATCCTGGTGGGGGTGAGCCGCAGCGGCAAAACGCCTACCAGCCTGTACCTGGCCATGCAATGTGGCCTGAAAGCCGCCAACTACCCCCTGATCCCCGAGGACTTCGAACGCCGCCAACTGCCCCCTGCCCTGGTGCCATTTCGCAGCAAGATCTTTGGCCTGACCATCAGCCCCGACCGCCTGGCCGAGATCCGCGCCGAGCGTCGCCCCAATTCGCGCTACGCCAGCCTGGAGAACTGCCGCATGGAGGTCTCCGAAGCCGAGGCCATGATGCGCCGCGCAGGCATCCGGTGGTTGTCCACCACCACCAAGTCGATTGAAGAGATTGCGACGACCATCCTGCAGGAGATTCGGCCGGAGAGGCTCGTCTATTGAGCAGCGTTGCATGGCAAGTACGACCCTACCTCCCTCGGAGGCCATGGCAGAATTTATGCAAAAACAGGCTCTGCCGCCCTACTGACAAGCGCTACAAGCTATAAATAACATAGCATTGTTCTCACAGGACCGGCGGTGCAGTCTGGCTTGCGCCGCAAGCCCCGCCCGCAGATCACGGCAGACCACCTCCTGCGGGGCCATCGCCCCCAAACAATTCAAACACCATGCTGCGCAGCCATTGGTTCACCGGCTCGCGGTGCACCTTGGCGTGCCAAAACACGCTGATGGGCGCGTCAGGCAGTTTGACGGGGTGCGTGCGCACCACCAGGCCAAAGGGCTCGACCAGCTTGAGCGCCAGCCGCTCGGGCACCGTCGCCACCAGCGCCGTGCTTTGGAGGATGTGGCCCACGCTCACAAAGTGCGGCACGCTCAGCCGCACCAGGCGGTCGATGCCAGCCTTCTGGATCAATTCATCCACCTTGCCGTGCCCCGTGCCCGCCGACACGATCACCAGGTGCTCTGCCGCCTTGTAGTCCGACAACAGCAGCCTGGGCCGGTCCAGCGCGTGGCCCTTGCGGAACAGGCACACATAGCGCTGGCGGAACAAGCGCCGCTGGAAAAATCCCGCTTTCAGCTGCGGCAGCAGGCCGATGGCCAAGTCCACCTTGCCAGCCTCCATGTCTTCGCGCAGATGGGCCGCGTTGTTGCGCACGGTGTTCAGCGTGACGCCCGGCGCCTCCCGCCCCAGGCGCTCCAGCAGCGCGGGCAGAAAGACGATCTCGCCAATGTCTGTCATGCCGATGGTGATGGTGCGCTTGAGCGTTGCGGGCGTGAACTGTGTGCGCTGGTTCAGCCCGCTGTGGATCATGCCCAGCGCATAGCCCACGGATTCGCCCAGTTGCTCGGCAAAAGGCGTGGGCACCATGCCGCCCGAGGTGCGCAAGAACAACTCGTCTCCAAAAATGCGCCGAAGCTTGGCCAGCGCGTTGCTGACCGCAGGCTGAGTCAGCCCCAGGTTGTCGGCCACCTTCGACACGCGCCGTTCGACCATGAGTTGCTGAAACAGCACCAGCAGGTTCAGGTCGATATCCGATAGCTCCATCGCTACTCCATCAGCTCGGGTGATATGAAGTGCAAATGGTATTGCAGCTGGGAATGCAGCCAACCATTCATCGGCACAATCGCCCGCATGACCTTGAACGCCGCCCGCCATGGACATCCTCGTTCAGCCGCTTAACCGCGTGATCCGCGCCGAGCCCGGCGTGAACCTGCTCGACGCCCTGCGCGCGGCGCAGGTTCCGATGTCGTATTCATGCCTGTCGGGCCGCTGCGGCATCTGCCGCTGCCGGGTGCTGTCTGGTGAGGTGCTCGATGGCGGGCGCGAGCAGCAGCGCCCGCTGGACGGCGTGGACGGCGCCGTGCTGGCTTGCCAGACCTATGTGACCGAGCCCTGTACCATCGAAGTACCCGCCCCCGAAGAGGCCGTGGTGCACCGTGCGCGCGTGGCCAAGGCCACCGTGGTGGCCATCGAGCCACTGGCGGCAGACATCCGGCGCCTGCTGCTCAAGGTGGCAAAACCCATTGCGTTTTCACCGGGGCAGTACATGCAGCTGGGGTTCACGCCAACGCATGTGCGCCCCTACTCCATGGCAAACCTGCCGGGAGAACAGCTGCTGGAGTTCCACATACAGCTCATGCCCCAGGGCCGGGTCAGCGGCTACATCGCCGGGCAGCTGAAGGTGGGGGACAAGGTCAAGGTCAGCGGGCCGCTGGGTGCGGCGTATCTGCGCCAACAGCACACGGGGCCCATGCTGTGCGTGGCTGGGGGCACCGGGCTGGCGTCGGTGCTGTCGGTGGTGCGCGGCGCGGTGGCTGCGGGCATGCGCAACCCCATTCACCTGTACTTCGGCCTGCGCTCGCCGCGCGAGCTGTATGGCCTGGCGTGGCTGGACCATTTGCGCAGCGTGCACCCGGCCCTGCAGGTGCATGTGGTGGTGGCCTCAGGTGCCGACCCTGCCACGCAGCGGCGCGGGCTGGTGACCCAGGCCATCGAGCAGGACCACGCGAGCCTGCAAGGCTGGCAGGCGTATCTGTGCGGCTCGCCGCCGATGGTGGAGACCACCACGCTGCTGGCGCTGGGCAAAGGCCTGGAGGCGGCTCACCTCCATGCCGAGGCTTTTTACATGCAGGGCGACTGATTCCGTCTCCAAATCATCCGTGTCGTTGTTGCTTCGCCTTGCCGTGCTACAGCACTGTCTGCAGCTTCGCGCCTAGACACAAATGATTTGGAAACGGAATGAGGTTCGTGGAGTCTTCTGAATCCACTTGAACCGCTCACTCAGCGCGGTCGAAGCGCCGTGAGGGGCTTCGACAAGCTCAGCCCGCATCCGGCTGCGCACTGGGCGCCGCCTTGCGGAACGCTTCCAGTTGCCCGCAGGCAGCGTCCACTGCCTGGATTAGCGGCCAGCGTGACAAGTCCACCTTGAAGCGGCGCGCGCTCTCCACCTGCGGAACCAGGTACACATCGGCCAGCGTGGGGGTGCTGCCAAAGCAGAAATCACCGCGCTGCGGGTCCTTCGACAGCAGCGCCTCGATGGCGTCAAAGCCCGCGCTGATCCAGGTGCCGCACCAGTCGTTCACCGCCGCCTCGTCGGCACCAAAGCGATGGCGCAGCGCCTCCAGAATGCGGCGGTTGTTGATGGGATGGATGTCGCAGCCCACGATGGCTGCCAGGGCGCGCACCTGGGCGCGATCGCCTGCATCGCCGGGCAGCAGCGGTGGGGTGGGATAGCGCTCTTCGAGCAACTCGATGATGGCGGGCGACTGGATCATCAGACGCTCGTCGGCCTCCAGCACGGGCACCAACTGCTGCGGGTTGATGGCCTTGAAGGCATCTCCCAGATGCTCCTCGCGCCGCAAGTCAACCGCAACCTGTTCGTAGGCCAGCCCCTTGAGGTTGAGCGCAATGCGCAAGCGGTGGGAGGTTCCGCTGCGGAAGAAGGAATAGAGCTTCATGGTCAGTCTCTGTGTCAGTCCCTGTGTCAGTCCAGGGCAATCTTGGCGCGCTTGACGACTTCACCAAACGTGCGCGAATCGCGTTCGATGGCCTTGGTGAGTTCGGCGGGCGGGCCGATGTAGGGCTCAAACCCGAAGGTCGCCAGACGCTCCTTGACCTCTGAAGTGGCCAGCACCTTCCCTACGTCGGCATTGATCTTCTCGATGGCTGCCTTCGACGTGCCAGCAGGCGCGAACAGGCCCACCCAGGTCTTCACTTCAAACCCGGCCGGGCCGCCCGCTTCGCCCATGGTCGGAATGTCGGTGAAGCCCGCCAGGCGCTGGGGCGCAGCCAGGGCCAGAAACTTCACCTTTTTGGCCTGGAACATTGGCCCGGCCGTCGCTGCCGTGCCAAACGCCCACTTGATGTCGCCCGTGGCCACAGAGGTGTAGACGCTGCCCATGTCCTTGTACGGCACATGCATCATCTTCGTGCCCGTTGCTGCCTCCAGACTCGCCGCGCCCACATGGGCCACGCTGCCGATGCCCCAGGAGCCGTAGGTGATGTCGCCCGGCGCCGCCTTGGCCGCCTTGATCAGATCGCCCACATCCTTCCAGGGCGAGTTGGCCGCCACCACCACAAAGAAGTTCGTGAAATACACCGGAGCGACGGGCTCAAAGTCTTTGACTGGGTCGTAGGGCAGCTGCTTGAACACATGCGGCTGCAAAGCCATGTGGGTGTTGTCCACCTGCAGCAGCGTGTAGCCGTCTGGCGTTGCGCGCTTGGCATCGCCGATGGCGATGAAACCGTTGGCCCCTGGTTTGTTGTCGATGACCAATTGCTGCCCCCAGTTGCGCGACAGGCGCTCGCTGAGGATGCGCATCACCGCATCGGGGCCGCTGCCGGGCGAATACGGCGCGACGGAGCGAACGGGTTTGGCGGGGAAGGTCTGCGCCACGGCATGGGGCAAGCTAGCAGCGGCCACAAGGGCCAGCGCGCAAAACGCCAGAGCGGGTCTAAAAATCTGTGAACGAACGGCGGTCAGCATGGGGGGTGTCTCCTTGGTTTTATGAAAGCAAAATCCGGCTTGGTGAGTGATGGATCAAACAGTGACTTGCGCACGGTGGCTGTGCAGCGCCTCAAAAATCGGCGCATCGCTGAAGCGGAACAGGTCGAGTGCGCTAGCAGCAGATGCCTGGGCCGAGAACGGCTGCCACGACGGCACCACAAACAAGTCGCCCCGCGCCACCTGCCAGGTGCGTTCACCCACCGTGACGGTGCCGCTGCCGTCAAACACCTGGAACACGGACGAACCCACCTCGCGGTGCACCCGCGTTGCACCGCCCGCGCGCACGCGGTGCATTTCGGTCCGCATCGTGGGCAGCACATCGGCGCCGGTGGTGGGGTTGGTAAAGCGCACCGCCGCGTGCCCGGGGCTCAGCGTGCCCGGCTGGCCTTCGTCCTCCAGCGCCAGCTGGTCGGCCAGCGCGTGGTCGGTATCCACCCAGCGGTAGGCCAGCAGGGGCGTGGCGGGCTGCGCCTGCACCATCGATACCGGGCGCAGGCCCGGGTGGCCCCACAGCCTTTCGGAATAAGAACGCTCGGCGGTGGTGCGCTCAGCGGGCGGGAGCTTCTCGCGCCCCACTTCAAAAAACTGGCTCTCGGTGTAGTACGAGAACGGAATGTCCAGGCCGTCGATCCAGGCCATGGGCTCGGTGGCAGCGTTGTGGTGGGCATGCCAGTTCCAGCCGGCCTGGGGCAGAAAGTCGCCCCGCGACATGCGCACGGCATCGCCATTGACCACGGTCCACACACCCTCGCCTTCCACCACAAAACGAAACGCGTGCTGCGTGTGCCGGTGCTCGGGCGCGTCTTCGCCGGGCATCAGGTACTGAATGGCAGCCCACAGCGTGGGCGTGGCAAAGGGGCGCCCACCCAGCGCCGGGTTGGCCAGCGCAATCGCACGGCGCTCCCCGCCACGGCCCACGGGCACGATGGCGCCCGCCTGTGCGGCCAGGGCCTTCAAGCGGTCCCAGCGCCACAGATGGGGCACGGCCTTGGATTGGGGCTGTCGGGGCATCAGGTCGCCAATCTGCGTCCAGAGCGGTACCAGCAGCTCTTGCTCAAAGCCCCGGTACAGCTGCTCCAGCTCGGGCGTCGGATCGGGCTGGCCATTGCCCGCAACGGCGTGCAGCCGCACGGGGGAAGGCGTGAGGTCGGTGGTCATGGTGGGGTTGTCTCCTGGATGTGGTTTTTTCTTATTCCGCCGGGCCAACGTGGAGCACGATGCTGCCCACGCCTTCAATGCGGCCTTCAATGCGGTCGCCTGCCAGCACGGGGCCTACGCCCTCGGGCGTGCCGGTAAAGATCAGGTCACCCGGCTGCAGGTGGTAGAACTTGGACAGGTCGGCAATCAGCTCGGGGATATTCCAGATCAGCTTGGACAGGTCGGACTTCTGGCGCATGGTGCCGTTGACCGACAGCTCCAGGTTGCCCTGGCCCAGCACCACCTGCGGCATGGGCACGATCTCGGAGACCACGGAAGACTGCTCCACATCCTTGCCCAGGTCCCAAGGCCGGCCCTTGTCGCGCGCCACCAGTTGCAGGTCGCGGCGCGTCATGTCCAGGCCGCAGGCATAGCCATAGATAAGGCGGGGCGCATCTGCCTCGCTCACACGAAAGCCGGGCGCACCAATGGCCAGCACCAGTTCCATTTCGTGGTGGTAGTTCTGGGTGCCGGGTGGGTAGGCCACGGTCGCGCCAGACTCGACCAGCGTGGACGGCGCCTTGGTGAAATAGAACGGTACTTCCGCCGACTTGTCCACCGGGCGGCCCATCTCCACCGCATGCGCGTGGTAGTTGCGGCCCACAAAGAACAGGCGGTGGACGGGCAAGCGCTCGCTGCGGCCACGCACAGGCAGCGAATAGACGGGGGGCGGGGTCCAGAGGTAAGTGGTTGACGTTGTTGCGGTCATCGGTGGTTTCCTTAGCGGGTTGTCGTGTTCGGTTCTGGTGGGCTTGGGTGCGGGTGCGGGCCCCGGTGCTGCTCGGCATCCAGTTGGGTTCACAGCTTTGCCATCGGCGTGTTCAGGTCGGCCAGCCGCTCGGCATCCACCGGCTTGCGCTGCTCGATCAGCCTGCGGGCAAAGCGCAGGTCACGCGCTGCGTTGGCGCCTACGGCGGCCTGCACCACATCTCCTGCCAGGTAGAACAGCACAAAGCTGCCGCTGGCCGCATCACCACGCCGCACCACACGGTGCGCAGGCGCGGGCATGCCGTAGATCTGCAGGTTCATGCCGTACTGGTCGGACCAGAACCATGGCAGCGGCTGGTAGTCCACTGCCTGGCCCAGGGCGGATCGCGCAGCAGCCATACCCTGCTCCTGCGCGTTTTGCCACGACTCCAGCCGCAGGCTGCGGCCCGCCCAGGGGTTGGGCGCCACGGCCACATCGCCTGCAGCCAGGATGTGGGGGTCGGACGTGCGGCATTGGGCATCGACCAGCACGCCACCTTCGCAAGCCAGGCCCGCCTCGCGCGCCAGCTCGTCGTTGGGCACCAGGCCAACGCCCAGCACAATGGTGTCGCACACCAGCGCGCTGCCATCGGCCAGCAAGACCTCCGAGCGAATATCTGAGCCGTCTGCGCCATCTGCAACGCGGGCAAAGCCCCGCACCCCCGCGCCCAGCAGCACGCGCACGCCCTGGGCGCGGTGCAGCGCCAGCAAATAGGCCGACACCTCGGCAGGCACGCTGCGTTCACACAAGCGGCTTTGCGTCTCTACCACCACCACGTCCGCGCCCTGCTGGCGTGCGGTGGCCGCCACCTCCAGGCCAATCCAGCCACCGCCCACCACCACCACGCTGCGGCCAGGCCGAAGGGCCGGGGCCAGCGCCTGCGCATCTTCAATGGTGCGCAGCGTGTGCAGCGGCACCTGGTCAGCGCCCGGCAAGGCAAGCCGCCGGGCGCGCCCGCCGGTGCACAGGATGAGCTTGTCGTAGGGCTGCGCTGCGCCATCGGACAGCAGCACCTGCTTGGCAGCACGGTCAATACGGCGCACCTGCATGCCGGGGTGCCATTGCACCGCCAGGGCGTCAAAGGCCTCGGGCTTCATGAGGCGCGTGGTCTCTGGCGCGGCAGCGCCCGATAGCACCGCCTTCGACAGCGGTGGCCGCTCGTGCGGCGGGTGGGCTTCGTCACCGATCAGCACCACACGGCCCGCAAAGCCTTCGCTGCGCAGTGCTTGCGCCGCCCAGCCGCCCGCCTGGCCCGCACCCACGATCACGATGGTGTGGGTCGAGTGGGCGTTAGCGCCTTCATGCGGCAATGCGGCGGCCTCGACCTCAGGTCGTTCGGCAGTCATGGGGGCTCCTTGAGAGGTTCAGTCCAGGGCCAGCCACACGCGGCCGCCCTCGATCTTCACGGGGTAGCTGCGCAGCGGCTCCGTCACCGGCGCGCAGGCAGGTTTGCCGCTGCGCACGTCAAACTTACCCTGGTGCAGCGGGCATTCAATTTCGTGCCCTTCCAGAAACCCATCGCACAGGCGTGCATGGCCGTGGGTGCAGATGTTGTCGGTGGCAAACACCTCGCCGCCCACGCCATACAGCGCAATGTCGCGCCCGGCCACGGCCAGGCCGATCACGTCATCCTGCGGCACATCATCCTGCGCGGCGGCGTCAATCCAGTTCGTCGTCATCGTCGTCATGGCAGTTCCTCAGATGGGGTAGATCAGCGAGTTGGGGATCATCTCGCTGTCGTAGACGACGAGGCGCGACGCGAACTTCAGGCCCTCGGGCGTGGGCACCACTTCATCCAGCGTGCGCCCCACGTTGAACACCGTCGATTCCTTCGACAGGCGCGTGCGCAGCACCGCATAGTTGGCCTCGCAGTGGATGCGGCCATCGGCATCCACCTTGTGCACCAGCGGTGCACCCACCACATGGCGCTGGTAGTAGGGGTCGTGGAACAGCGTCTCGCGGATGCCGTAGACGCGGTCTTTCAGCATGCCCTTGCTGTCAAACGCCAGCGTAGCCAGCGGAAACCCGCGCTCGTGGTTCTCGCGCGGCTGCAGCTTGTACACGCAGTGGTCGATAAAAAACTCAGGCCACGCCTCCCAGTCCGCCGCGTCGAGCGCGCGGGCGTAGCGGGCGTAGAGCTGGTTCAGTTCGAAGTAGGTCTGGAAGTCCATCATGGTCATGCCTCCGCCTCCATCACCTTGCGCCAGTATTCGTACATGCCCCGGATCAGCGTCTCGGTGACCATGTGGTCTGTGTCGCCCACCTCGCGCCCGCCCAGCTCGGCCAGCGTGCGGTGCGCGGGCTTGGTCTCAAAGCCTTCTTGCGACCACTCGATCACCTCGCCATCGTCGGCCGACACAAAGCCCGCCGGGCCGAACAGATTGGCCTGGCGCAGGCGGCGCTGCGTCATTGCTTCGCTGTCGTCTTCAAAGCCGAAATGCGTCCACACAAAATCAAAAGCCCCCTTGCCATCGGGCTGGATGTGGCGCGTGGACACGCTGTTGACCTGCTGCTGAAAGATCACGCTAGGGAACACGGTCATCATCACGGCCGTCGGCACAGATGCCGGCGCATTGGGCACCGCTGCACCCTCCCCGCTGGCAGCCAGGGGTGGCCCCGCCCACCAGTCCTCCTGCGCAATGTCCAAAAAGCGCGGGTCGTTCAGCTCCATGCCCGCCTTGAAGCTGGACACCTGCGTCACATCCGCCGCCTTGCCCGCCGCGCCACGTGTGGACACCATGGCCGCATGGCGGTGCTGCGCATCCATCAGCAGTTGCGACTTGTTGTCGGCACGCCAGAGCCCAAAGGTAACGAACCAGGTGTGCAGCAGGCCGGGGTGGTACGGGTCCTTGATGTTCTCTTGCATCAGCTTCCAGTTGCCCGGAATGCGCTGGCGGTTGTAGCCCAGGATGGTGAGCTTGCGGCCATTGAACAGCCGGTCAAAGTAGCCCAGGATGGTGGGGCCCAAGAATTCCTCCAGCGGCTCCACGCTGTGGTCAAACGACGCAAACACCACGCCGCCACGGGTGGCCACCTTGAGCTTGGTCAGCCCATGCTCTGCCGGGTTGAAATCCGCAGGCATGCCGCCATTGACCTTGCCATCCTGCTTCACGCCGCGCCGAAACGGCACACCTTGCAAGTCGCCCGACAGGGTGTAGTTCCACTGGTGGTACGGGCAGGTCAGGCTCTCACGGTTGCCATGCCGCTCGCGGCAAAACGCCATGCCCCGGTGGGCGCAGACGTTTTCCACCACATGGATCGAAGCATCCTTGTCACGCACCAGCAGCACCGAGCGCTCGCCAATCACCGTGCGCTTGAAATCCCCCGCGTTGGGAATCTCCGCCTCCAGGCCAACGTAGCACCAGTGCCCGTTGTAGAACAAACGGTCCAGCTCCTTGCGGTACAGCGCCTCATCGGTATAGGCCTGAAAGGGAATGCGGCTGGTGCCTTCCGTCTCCCAGCGGATCTGCTGCGGGAACACGGTCACGGGGCATTCATGCATGGGCGTCTCCTTTGTTTTTTGTCATTGCGAGTCGATCAATCAGTCTGTGGGGCCGGTGCGGATGCATCCAGCGCCTGGGGACCGATCATTCGCGCTGCAGCAATATCAGTCAATGGAACCCTGGTGATGTTTCACATCACTCAGGTGAATATGACTTGGACGGTGGTGCAGGAGATTGATGCGCCATGCGGCGGCGCAAGACGCGCGAGGCCGCGCCGCACGCAGGTTGCGTGGGCGGGACAAACGGGAGCGGGTACTGGGGGCGGTCGGCCGAGAACCATCTACCGATGGGTCTGGGCCGGGCGGACAGCCTGCGTGGCAGGGAAGCCGTTGGGGACAATGCTCAGCCGCTGGGTGGCTGGGCCATGCGAAGGCATTTCAGATCAGCTCAGATCAGCAGGGGCTGCTTTGCAGAGATTGCCATCATCCCGACTTGGCCGTTGAACACGTACCACCGGCCAGTAGCAGCCGATGACCACAAGAGAAAACATCGAGTAAACGGCCAAGCCAACCGATCTGCCGTAGGCGGGGCCGGTTGAGCGAAGGGCTCCGCATCACTACGCTTCCGTGCGCGGCTTAACAGCAGCGGATTGTCTAGCGATGACTCTCTCAACGACTCGAGCCAAGGTTACGGCCCCACTCCATTGGATATGCTTAAGGAATGAATCGCCGGAAAACCGGTGATCGACCTTTAGCAGGAAGGAGTCGATCCATGCGTGATAGTCCCAGCCAGTCCGAGTCAACAGCGCAAACGGTTTGAACTCAACGTTGACGGAGATTCCTACTTGGTAGACAGACACGTCGGGAAATTCGACCTCTCCCAAGTAGAGCTCTTCAAAGCCACGAGGAAGGACTGAGGCGAACCCGTCGAAGACTACCGACAGGGTCATTACAAACTTTGGCGCGTTTATTAGGATCGACTTCGAGTCAACACGAGAGACGGTAGCTTCTTTGGGTAGCACAAGGTCGAACTTGTGATACGCGATGCCGCCTGGGCCATAGGATGAAACTGTTTGATCCTGCCAAGGTTGCTCCGAAAGCGTTTGGTCAATGAATGCTGCGCGTTCACGCATCGGGCGTGAGAAGGTATCCAAGAAGCGATTCTTGAACAGTAGCGTCGGAACGTCTTCCCGCCCGAATTCTCTGAGCCTCGCCGCATCGAGTCCGGACTGATTGAAGTAGTCAGTCAAATGAGTCGAGAGTGTTTCTAAGACGAAGTACTCGGTTGCCTCGACCAGAAGTTGGCCCGCTGCTGTGACCCGCTTCTTCGCACTCAGCGTCTGTACGTCTACCTCAATGGACTTATGAACCGGATCACTTTCCCAGAGCTTCTTGGGTGCCTCGTTCTCGGAGAAGAGTGCGGTGACATGGTCTATGAGTTCTTCGACATACTCGTACCGAGGAACCGGAATCAGCTCCGATGTACCGCGACGAAAACAGACAAAACCTTCAAACTTGCGTTCGATTTTGCTGGCGCCAAAAAGTCGGCGTGCGGTGACTGAGATGCCAAGCACTACCAGGGAAGCGCCAAGAAGGGTAAGGGGCCAGACAGAATCTTGAAAGTAGACACCGACTGCGGTGGCAAGGAGATTGACGCCTAACCCAAGAACAACCGCTGCGAGAACCAACTCGACGATTGAGTTGTGAACCGCCCCGGGTTTCGTGGAGGCCGGTTGGTTTAAGTCAGACCACCACCAT